>JBOHYX010000304.1:0-3606 GCA_050738115.1 Rhodanobacteraceae bacterium | reverse complement strand
TCAGCAACAGCACCTCGGCATCGTCGTGGACCTGTTCCTGCCACCGGTAGGTCGAGGTGACGCCGGACACGCAGTTGACGCAGCCCGCCAGCTTTTCCTCGACCAGCGTGCGGGCGATGTGCGCCGCCGTTTCGGCGTCGGGGCAGGTGGAGAGGGCGAGCAGGGCCGGCATGGGACTCGGACTCGGGACTCGGGACAGCGTACCGTCTCCCGTCCCCCCGCGTCCGTCACCACTTGAAACATCCAACTTCGGCCCTACAATTGGCACTCGTCGTTGTTGAGTGCTAACAACGCAGCCCTTCCCAATCCTATGTAGATGGAGTCGTTATGAAGCTTCGTCCGTTGCACGATCGCGTCATCGTCAAGCGCCTCGACGCGGAAACCAAGTCCGCCGGCGGCATCGTCATCCCCGACACCGCAGCCGAGAAGCCCAGCAAGGGCAAGGTCGTTGCGGTGGGTACCGGCAAGATCATGGATGACGGCAAGGTCCGTCCCATGGGCGTGAAGTCCGGCGACAAGGTGCTGTTTGGCAAATATTCGGGCACCGAGGTCAAGGTCGAAGGCGAGGACCTGCTGGTGATGCGCGAAGAAGACCTTATGGCCATCATCGAAGGCTGAAGAGCCGGGAATGGGGAGTCGGGAATCGCGCAAGCGTCCTCCTTTCCGGTTCACCCTTCCGCGCCGCTCCGCTTTTGATCTTCCGATTCCCGATTCCCCATTTCCGATTCCCGGAGTTTCAACATGGCAGCCAAAGAAATCCGTTTCTCCGAAGACGCGCGCGGCCGCATGCTGCGTGGCGTCAACGCCCTGACCAACGCGGTCAAGGCGACCCTCGGCCCCAAGGGCCGCAACGTCGTGCTCGAGAAGAGCTTCGGCGCCCCCACGATCACCAAGGACGGCGTGTCCGTGGCGAAGGAAGTGGAGCTCGCCGACAAGTTCGAGAACATGGGCGCGCAGATGGTGAAGGAAGTGGCATCGAAGACTTCCGACGCCGCCGGTGACGGCACCACCACCGCGACGGTGCTGGCGCAGGCGATGATCCGCGAAGGCATGAAGGCGGTCGCCGCCGGCATGAGCCCGATGGATCTCAAGCGCGGCATCGACAAGGCGGTCGCCGCCGCGGTCGAGCAGCTCAAGAAGATTTCCAAGCCCTCGTCCGATTCCAAGTCGATCGCGCAGGTCGGCACGATTTCGGCCAACGGCGACGAGCACATCGGCAAGCTGATTTCCGATGCGATGGACAAGGTCGGCAAGGAAGGCGTGATCACCGTCGAGGACGGCTCGGGTCTCGAGAACGAGCTCGACGTCGTCGAGGGCATGCAGTTCGACCGCGGTTACCTCTCGCCGTACTTCATCAACAACCAGCAGTCGATGCAGGCCGAGCTGGAAGAGCCCTACATCCTGCTGCACGACAAGAAGATCTCGAACGTGCGCGACCTGCTGCCGGTGCTGGAAGGCGTCGCGAAATCCGGCAAGCCGCTGCTGATCGTCGCCGAGGAAGTCGAGGGCGAAGCGCTGGCGACGCTGGTCGTCAACACCATCCGCGGCATCGTCAAGGTGTGCGCGGTGAAGGCGCCGGGCTTCGGTGACCGCCGCAAGGCGATGCTGGAAGACATGGCGATCCTGACCAAGGGCACGGTGATTTCCGAAGAAGTGGGCTTGAAGCTCGAGAACGCCACCGTCAAGGATCTCGGCAAGGCCAAGAAGGTCATCATCACTAAGGAAAACACTACCCTCATCGATGGCGCCGGCGACAACAAACACATCGAGGGCCGCATCAAGCAGATCAAGGCGCAGATCGAGGAAACGACCTCGGACTACGATAAGGAGAAGCTGCAGGAGCGCGTCGCCAAGCTGTCGGGCGGCGTGGCGGTCGTGAAGGTCGGTGCCGCGACCGAAGTCGAGATGAAGGAAAAGAAGGCGCGCGTCGAAGACGCCCTGCACGCCACGCGTGCGGCGGTCGAGGAGGGCGTGGTGCCGGGCGGCGGCGTGGCGCTGGTGCGCGCGCTCGCGGCCATCAAGAACCTCAAGAGCGACAACGAGGACCAGGAACACGGCATCGTGATCGCCAAGCGCGCGATGGAAGCGCCCTTGCGCGAGATCGTCGCCAACGCCGGCGAGGAGCCGTCGGTGGTCCTGAACAAGGTCGCCGAAGGCAAGGGCAACTACGGCTACAACGCCGCGACCGGCGAATACGGCGACATGGTCGAGATGGGCATTCTCGATCCGACCAAGGTCACCCGCTCGGCGCTGCAGAACGCGGCCTCGATCGCCGGCCTCATGATCACCACGGAAGCGATGATCGGCGAAGCGCCCAAGAAGGAAGACCACAACCACGGCGCCGGCGCCGGCATGGGCGGCGGCATGGGTGGCATGGGCGGCATGGACTTTTGATTTGCTTGGGCGTGAAAGCTTCCCTGCTTTCACGCCCGGCAACGGTGGCACGTCCATGTGCTGCCGTGGAAGCAAAGCCCATCCGTTCGCCCTGAGCGTAGCCGCCTAACGGCGAAGTCGAAGGGCGCTGGAAACGCCAAGCCCCGCGAGCAATCGCGGGGCTTTGCTGTACGCCGCCCTCCACATCGTCATTCCGGGGGTCGCGCCGGCTTCGTGGCGCGACAACCCGGAATCCAGCTTGCCGATCGGCCGCCGCGCAGCGGCGGCCTGGGCCGCTCCCGCGTGTGAATCGTCACTCCCGTGCCAGCGTTTCGATGATCGGACATTTCGTCTCGCGATGCGGGCCATCGCAGCGGCGGATCAGGTCACCCAGTGCTGCGTCCAGCGCCGCGAGGTCGGCAATCTTCTGGCGCAGTACCTCGCGCTTGTGCGCCGCCAGCGCGCGGGTCGGCGCGCAGGCGCGCGCCCGGTCCAGCGTCAGCAATGATGCGATTTCATCCAGCGTGAAGCCCAGCGCCTGCGCACGGCGGATGAAACGCACGCGTTTGATCGCATCCTCCGGATAGCGACGTTGGCCACCGAGCGGCTTGGGCGGCACGGCAAGCAGCCCGCGACGCTGGTAATAACGGATGGTTTCGACGCCGACGCCCGCGGCGGCTGCGAGTTTGCCGATCGAAAGCGCGGAAACCATGCGGGCCTTGACTCCGTACCCAGGTACGGGGTCTAGGATAGTACCGACGGTAACGGAGGGTGGTGCCATGACCCTTGGCTGCGGACTTGAACCGGGCAATCCGAACACGAAGCATGACCTCACGCATGGCGCGTCGGCCTTGCTGTTCTGGTGCCTGCCGATCGCAATGCTGATCGCCGGCGGCGAATGGCCGCCCGGAATGGGCTGGTTGTGGACGGCTGCATTCGCGCTGGCGGGGACAGGATGCCTGCTGAACGCGACCCGCTGCGGACGCACCCACTGCTACGTGACCGGTCCGCTGTTCGTGTTGGCCGCGCTGTGGTCGTTGCTGTCGGCGGTGGGATTGGCACCCTTGCACCCGAACAAGCTCATGTGGGTCGTCGTCGGGGTGGTCGTGCTCGCCTACCTGTCGGAGTTTCCGCTTGGTCGTTATGCGGGCGCGCGCCGGGCAGCGCGGCATGGCTGACGTCGTATACGAATCCGTGCTCACGTGCCCCCGCTGCGGGTACGCGGAGCGCGTT
>JBOHYX010000303.1:0-3616 GCA_050738115.1 Rhodanobacteraceae bacterium | reverse complement strand
CGGCGCGGTACCCGGCGAAGTGGCATCCACCTGCGGGGATGCCCTGGGCAACAAGTGCAACTCGACGCGCGTGCCGGAGGCATCCACCACCGCGCTGCGCGGATGCAGTTCCAGAAGCGCCGGACCATGCCCTGCCGCGCCGCCTTCGACCACGCGGTAGTCCTTGCCGGTGGTCTTGTCGTGCACGATCGCCATCTTGAGGCCCGGCAGCATGATCACGCCGGTCAGCTCGAGGTCGCCGCTGGCGGCGCCACCGCCCGAGGCAACGGCCTCGGGGGTTCGCGTGGGACTGAACAGGGGCTTCTGCCAGACCTCCGCAAAATGGTCCAGCGGCGGCACCTCCGGAGCGGCCGGCGCCGCGCCCGTCTTCGGCAACCGTGGCGCGGCGCCATCGTCGTGCCAACGTGCGCCGCGTCCGAAGCCCGACCACAGCACGATCAGCAACACTGCCAATGCGACGCCGGCGGCGCCCAGCACCGGCGTCAGGCGACGACGGTCGGCAGCGTTCATGGCGACGCCGCCGGGCGCAGATAACCCGACAGCGAAAGCTGCGCCTGCAGTCGCCCGTCGGGCGAGCGGGCGACGGACAGGTCATCGACGAACAGGTACGGCAACCCGCGGTCGAAATCGTGCAGCACCGCCGCCAGCGGCTGGATGCCGCAGTCGAGTGTGATGCTGACGCTGACCCGACGGAACGGTTCGTGGCTGCTGCCCTGCTCGATCGGCATCTTGGACGGCATGCTGCAGCCGCCGCCCTGCTGCGCGTGCGCGGCCACGATGTCGGTGGCGCGCTGGATCAGGTCGGCCGAGGCCGCGCTGGGGTCGCTTGCCGCAAGGAACGCATCGACGCTCGCGCCACCGCGTCCGAGCCGCGCCACGCGCGCCTGCAACTGCGGCTGCTCGGCGATCGCCGCGGCGTAGCGCGCGTGCAGCCGCTCGAGGTCGTGCATCTGGCCGTTGATGCTCAGCAGGGGCGCGACGAACCACCAGTGCAGCAGCAGCAGATAGGCGAGCGCCAGCGCAACCACCGCCAGCGCCAGGGCCGCGATGCGAGACTGCAAGGGCGACGGGTGCCGCGGGTCAATGCGCATCGGACGCCCCCGGCCGCCGGATGTGGGCGACCAGTTCGAAGCGTTCCTTGCCGGTTGCGGGGTCGGGCTGGATCACGCCCTGGAGCTTGGGTTCCTGCAACACGCCGGAACCGGAGAGCGCATCGACGAGTGCCGCCGCGTGGGTGGCTTCGCCCTTGATGTCGATGCCGCCCGAATCGTCCAGCGTCATAGCATCCAGCCATGCCGTCGACGGCAGCCGCCGGGTCAGGTCGTCCAGCACCACGAGTGGCGACGGATCCTCGGCCTTGCGCTTGACGAGGAACCGCGAGGCCGCCGTCGCCGTCGCGAGCTGCGCGCGCAACTGTTCCGATTGCGTCGCCTGCGCATGCATTGCGTCGATCTCGGCCTGCATGTGCGCAAGCGCCGCGCGGCGGTTGCCCAGCCACTGCGCGAGGACCAGCACCACCAGCACCAGGCAGGCCGCGGCCAGGATGCCATTGATGCGACGGCGCCTGTCGACGCGGCGCGGACGCCGCTCCGGTGGCAGCAGGTCGACGCCCGCCATCGCGCGGTCGACCATGCAAACGTCGATCGCATCGGGCGGCGCATCGATCGCGGTGAAGCGTTCCAGCGCCGGATCGATTTCGGTCTTCGGCGCGACGTACAGATCCATCGCCACCTGTCCCGCCGGCACCGGATCGGCACTGACGCGCACGGCGTAATAAACCTGTTCGGGTTCGAACGGCGTTTGCCGGTCCAGTTCGTAACCCGCCACCCGGCGCGGATCGGCGGCGGCCGCAGCCGGCATCACCAGGCGCCGGTACAACACCCGCGCGGCAGGGATCACCAGCAGCAGGCGTCGATCGTCCGGATCGATGCCGGCACAGGCCCGGGCGAACTCGGCGCGCTGGACGTCCGGCGGCAGGTCGGACGCAATGCGCGCGAGCGTGGTGCCGGTGCGCGCACGCGTCACGGTCGCGACGTGCTCGTCGCCGCCCAGCCACAGCACGTCCGGGCCGCGTCGCAGCCAATCGCGCAGGCCCGCCGGCAGCATGCCGGCCAGCTCACCGCCCCACCAGCGCAGGAATGCCGGCAGCGGCGAGCGCGACCAGGCAAGTTTCAGGCGTTCCAGGGATGCGGCGCTCGGGGTGGCCATCAGGGTCTATTCAAGGCGTCGACGCGGAATCGGCGCGCCAATCGAGCACTTTGTACGGGCGCGCGCCGGGTCCCGTCAACGCCATCCGCAGCGTGACGTCGATGCCGGCACGGGTGCCGTCGGGCATTTCGGCAGAGCTGAACACGCGTTCGACCACCCCGCCGTAGCCTGCCACCAGCGGGCCGTTGGCGACGGCGGCGAACGCCTGGCCGTTGCCCGCGCCGCGCTGTGCCGGGCGCTGCCGGCGGCCATCCACGAGGGTTTCGGCCTGGGCCACGCCGATGCCGCGCAGCGACGCCAGGACCAATGCACCCGCGTATGACGCATCCGGGAAGTTGCGGCCCGAGTACACGGTGACCGCAGGTGCGACCCGCGCATACAGGTTCGCGCCGATGCCCGGCAGGCGCGCCAGTTGCTCAATCGCGCGGAACGGACCGCGCGCGGGCGAAGTCGCGGATGCGCCGCGGCGCGTCGACAGCAACGCCAGGGTCGGCGCAGCGATGCCAGCACCGCCGCCGCGCCACGCCGCGATCGTGTCGGTGTACTGGCCCGCCTGCGACGGGTCCGCGCCGGCGGCCTCGAACACGCGGCGAATCAGTTCCGGCGATGCCGCGTTGAGGTCGACGAGGCCACCCACGTCCACGACCCGCACGGTCACCCGCGCGCCGTCGAAGTCGAAACGATACGCTCGCCCGTCCGGCACCCAGTGCTGGCGGGCGTCCGGCGCGCGCAGGCCCGCGACGGCGTGCGCGAGGCCGGCTTCGGCCGCCAGTTCCGCGCGCACCCGTTCGGCACCGTACAGCGCCGCCTCGGACTGGCTGCGCGATGCCGCGGCGACGCCGACCAGCAGCGCCGCCAGCAGCATGATGACCCACAACACCAGGAGCAACGCGGTGCCGCGTTGGCGTTGTTTCATGGCGAAGCCCCCGCCCCCGCATCGTAGCCGTCGCCGGCGTGGATCGGGATCACCATCCGTGGGAACGGCACGCGGGTGCGCCATGCGGGATCGAGCCGGATGCGCACGGCCAGGGGCAGGCCATTCACCGCTTGCCAGTCGTCGCGCCAGGTCGGCGGCTGGCCGAACGTCGTGGCCGACAGGTACTGGAATTGCCCACCGCGCAAGTGCGCCAGCAGCGGGTGCACCACGGGTGGCCCGCTCGCCGGCACGTTGCCGGAATACGGCTGATAGGCAAGCTCGAGTGACGCGCCGCCGGCGCCGTTTGTCCTGAGCCTGATCGTCTGCAGGTACAGGCCGGCATGGCCCGACTGCGCGGGCAGCGGCGCGACGTATCGCATCCGCGTCGGGTCGCCTTCGAACATGCGCGCGGGCGCGTCGGCGCCGGTGACGTAGGGCTGCAACTGCGCCGCCGATACATGGCGGCGCAGGAATTGCTGCACGGTCCGCGCC
>JBOHYX010000302.1:0-3626 GCA_050738115.1 Rhodanobacteraceae bacterium | reverse complement strand
GCGATGCCGATGAGCAACACTGATTGATCCGGTGCAACGAGCGACGCAAGTGCACCTTCGACATCGTCATCCGCGCGCGCAACTCCGAGGAACGGCGCGTAGTCCGGCGGATACCGGGCGGCCGTCCCCTTCACGCGTGCGATGTTGCGATGCCGGGTACGCAACGACGACCAGATCGGGTTGTCGAGCACCGCGTCCATCGCACCATGGTAGTCACGTAGCCCGGATGGAGTCGCGAAGCGACGGAATCCGCGATCGCCCAACGCGAGACCGCTCCCGGATTCCGCGTCGCTGCATCCGGGCTACGGGCCGGACGGCGTGCGGGCGCGCGCTATACACTCCGGACAGCAACCGCAAGGCAGGCCCATGAGCAAAGGTACCCACGACTACGCGCCCGATCCACGCAACGCGGCGATCCGTGTCAGCATCAACGGACAACTGGTTGCGCGCGACGAAGCGAAGGTGTCGGTATTCGACGCCGGCTACGTGTTGGGCGACGGAGTGTGGGAAGGCCTGCGCCTGCACGACGGCGGCCTGCCATTCCTCGACATGCACCTCGACCGCCTCTACGAAGGCGCCAAGGCGATAGACCTCGACATCGGCCTGACCCGCAAACAGCTCACCGAGCGGATACTCGAAACCGTGCGCGCCAACGGCATGCGCGACCACGTGCACATCCGCCTGATGGTGACGCGCGGCCTCAAGTCCACGCCACACCAGGATCCGCGCTTCGTGATCGGTCCGCCGACCATCGTGATCGTTCCGGAATACAAGGAGCCGTTGCCGCAAACCGTCGAACAGGGCATCCGCCTGTTCACCGTACACGTGCGCCGCGGCGCGCCCGACGTGCAGGACCCCAAGCTCAACAGCCATTCCAAGCTCAACTGCATCCTCGCGTGCATCCAGGCCACCAAGGCGGGTTGCGACGAAGCACTGATGCTCGACCCGCAGGGCTTCGTCGCCACGTGCAACTCGACGCACTTCTTCATCGTGCGCAAGCACGAGGTGTGGACCTCGACGGGCAAGTACTGCCTCGGCGGCATCACCCGCGCCAACGTGGTGCGCCTGTGCCGCGACCACGGCCTCCCGGTGTTCGAGAAGGATTTCAGCCTGACCGACGTGTACGGCGCCGACGAGGCGTTCGTCACCGGCACCTTCGCGGGCCTGACGCCCGTGCGTGAAATTGACGGTCGCGTGATCGGCGACGGCAAGCGCGGTGCCATGACCGAACACCTGCAAAGGGTCTATCGGCAGCTCGTCGAAACCGAAAGCCGCGCGGCCGTGCAGGTGTGACAGTGCGCGCGTTGCGCATCGCGATGTGGTCGGGGCCGCGCAACATTTCGACCGCGCTGATGCGCGCGTGGGAAAACCGCGAGGACACCGCCGTCATCGACGAGCCGTTCTACGCGCACTACCTCGTCGAGACCGGACTCGAGCACCCCGGCCGCGAGGACGTGATCGCCACCCAGGAAACCGACGCCGCCAAGATCGCCGCCATGCTGGTCGGCCCGATTCCGGGCGGCAAGACGATCTGGTACCAGAAGCACATGACCCAGCACATCCTCCCGGAAATGGAGCTGGACTGGCTCGAGGGCGTGAGCAGTTGCTTCCTGATCCGCGATCCAGCGGCGGTGGTCGCGTCGTTCACCATCCAGCGGCCGGACGCCGAAGCGTGGGAACTCGGTTTCGAGCAACAGGCGCGGCTGTTCGAGCACGTATGCCGCCGACAGGACCACCCGCCGCCGGTGATCGATGCCGCAGACGTCCTGAAGGATCCACGGAGGACACTGACCGCGCTGTGCACGGCACTCGGCGTTGCCTTCAGCGAGCGGATGCTCGCCTGGCCCGCCGGCCCGCGCGCCAGCGATGGCACATGGGCGCCGCACTGGTACGCGGCCGTACAACGTTCAACCGGATTTGCGCCATTTCGCCCGCACCCAGTGCGCCTCAACGACTCGCAGCAACGGCTCGTCGATGCGTGTCAACCGCATTACGAGCGCCTGCACGGGAATCGCCTGAAAGCGGATCGCTGATGCACCGCTGCGCGCGGCCTCGCCAAGCCGGTCCTTGTTTGGCGGCTCACGGTCGACGCCAACAGATGGCTGGAGCACCGGCCGACGCGTATACTGACCGTAGAACGCTGCCGTCTGGATGCCCTTGCGCAAGATCGAGGAGGTCCGTCATGTTCCGGCGCACGCTGTTGACGCTGCTTGCCAGTGCAGTCCTCGTGGTGGCTCTGGTCAACGCCCCGGCGCGTGCCGAAAGCGCCGTTCCCTTCCCCGCTTCGCTGCCTTGGTACAACGTCAGCCGTCCGTTGACGCTGGCCGACCTCAAGGGCCGCGCAGTGCTGCTCGATTTCTTCACGCCCGGCTGCATCAACTGCGTCCACATGCTGCCGGTCGAGCAAGTGCTGGAGCTCGAGTACGGACCGCGCTTGGCCATCATCGCGATCGACTCTCCTGACGACAGCGCCGCGTCCACCCGCAACGGCGTGCAGGCCTTCATACAGCGTTACGGGCTCGAGCATCCTGTCGTGCTGGATGCGAAATTGAGCCTGTGGAAAGCGTACGGCGTGCAGGCATGGCCGACGTTGATTCTGCTTGGACCGAACGGCCAGGTACGTCAGCGGTTCTTGGGCGAACAGTCGTTGCCCCAATTGGCCGGCCCGATCACGGCCGCGCTGAAAGACGCACCGCCCGCCTCGGCACTGCAGCCACTGCCGCGTCAGCCCATGGCGCTGAGCAGGGGCGTGCTGGAGACGCCTGCCGGCATTGCGGTGTCGCCCACTTTGGTCGCGATCGCGGACACCGGCCACAACCGCATCGTGCTCGCCAACCACCAAGGCGTGGTGCAGGCAGTCATCGGCAGCGGCTGCATCGGCGATGCCAACGGCAGCTACCAGCAAGCGGCGTTCTACCGCCCGCACGGGCTCGTCTTCCACGACGGCGATCTGTACGTCGCGGATACCCGCAACCAGTTGATCCGGCGCATTGATGTGGCACAACATACGGTGTCCACGCTCGCCGGTAGGCACGAGCGAGGGTACATTGTCTCGGGGAGCTTCCCGGCCACCGGTGCGGTCCTGGACTCGCCGTGGGGTCTCGTGTGGTACGGCGGCAAGCTGTACATCTCGATGGCGGGCGACCACGACCTGTGGCGCTACGATCCGGCAACCGCGCAGATGGGTCCGTGGGCCGGCACGGGCCGCGAGGGTCTGCGCGACGGCTCGCGCACCGACGCCGAATTCGCGCAACCCAGCGGCTTGAGCCTGGAAGGCAGCGTGCTGTACGACGTCGACCCGGAATCGCACTCCGTGCGCGCCATCAGCATGCCGCAGGGCTCGGTGAAGACGCTGATCGGCGATGCGGAAACCGGGCAATTCAACTACGGGTTCCGCAATGGCTACGCCCGCGAGGCCCGGCTGCAACACGACGAGGCCATCGTGGCGGATGGCGACGACCTTTACATCGCTGATACCTTCAACGACGCGTTGCGCAGTCTCGACCTGAACAACCAGCGAGTCAGCACCGTCGCGGCTGCACTGCAGCGTCCGCTTGCGGTTGCGCTGCTGACGCCGGACACCGTATTGGTCACCGAAGGCACCGGCAACCGGATCGTCGCGGTGC
>JBOHYX010000301.1:0-3626 GCA_050738115.1 Rhodanobacteraceae bacterium | reverse complement strand
CAGCATCGAGCACCGCATTTTGCATTTGCTGGAAGAAAAGCGTTCGCTGGCCGAGGGCGTACTGGAAGGCACTGGCGCGGCCGAAATGGCGCTGCCGTCCGGGCGCAACCTGCTCATCGAGCAACTGGAATCGATCACCGACGCAGCGCTTGCCGTGCAACCGGCCGCAGCGCAGGCAGCGCCTTCCACGCAAACGCTGGGCGACTTGCCGGGCGATCTCGACACACGCCACCCGCACGCGCTGCGGACGATGGCCGTCTACGCGGCAGGCGGCGAACGACAAACCCTGTTCGCCGTCGTCCATGGTGACCCGCAATCGTACCGTGATGAACTCGCGGCACTCGCTGCCGACACGCCGGAACGCCCGCAGGTCGAGGTCGTGGACGACGCCACCATGGCCGCCATCCAGCGCCTGGCCAAGGCCGGCGTTCTCAAGTGGAACGCGCCGCAGCAGACCCTGCACGGCAGCTTGTCCGAGCCTGCGCGCGGCGACGGTCGCGAGCGCTCGCAACGCCTCACGATAGCCCGTCAACGTCTGTCCGCTGCCGAGCACAAGTTGGGCATGGCCCGGACCTTGGCCGATGGTGGCTACGCCCGTGAAGCGATCGGCCCACTGACCGAAGCTCTGGAAGAGGGGTTCGGCGCGCTCGGCGGCAGCCTCGAAAACGGACTCACCGCACCGATGCCACTGGCCCGCATCCGCGCTCAACTTGCGCCCGAGGCCGGTCTCGGCGACGACACGCTCGCTCTGTTGGCTGTCCTGCGCGAGGACAAGACCGCCGCGCCGCCCGGCGCAATCGAACTCGTGGCGAGCAGCCTTGAGCGCATCGGCACGACCATTGAACGACAGTCGCTCGCATAGCTTGACCGCGAACCGGCCCGCCGTCCGTTCAGGCGCTTTCCACCGCCCGCTTGAGATCGGCAAGACCTGTTTCGTACAGGCGAGTAATGGCGGCGAGCGCCGCCTCATCATTGGCGTTGGCGGCGGGGTTGGACCCGGTGTCCTTGCGGCGGAAGGTGCTGGACCACGTCACCACGGTTCGGCCCTGCCCCACATCCTTGACCGCGAAATCCGAACGGTAGTCGCTGACCGGCAGCACGCCCGCGAGGATGCGGTAAGCGAGCGAGTGATTGGCAACGCTGAAAGCCAACAACTCCTCGTCGACGGTGCCGCCGCCCTTGACGTCGAGGTGGCGTACCGCGCCGACCGCATTGTTGTCGCCGCGCGTCAGAGTGGTCTTCACCACCGCCGACAGCCACCGCTCGATCGCGCCGAAGTCGCCGCACACGGCCCACACCGCGGGAGCCGGCGCATCGATCGTGATCTCGCGGCGCACCTCGAGTTCGCGCGCCGCACCGACGGGATTCACCCGGCCGGTCGGCAACCCGGCACAGGCCAGCAGGTACCATTCGTTCATGGAAGATGCCTCCACTCGGTTTTCGCTCGCGGCCATGCAGGGAACCGCGATTCACACCGCAGTATAGGCGCCGGACCGGAATCCGCGTCCGGCTATCGCATCCAGATCAGGCTGGCCATTCTTCCACTGCGATCGCGGTCGCGACGGTATGAATGCAGGCGCGCATCGGTGAAGGTTTCGAAACCACCACCGAAGATTCGGGTGACGCCCGCCGTACGGAGGCGCCGACGCGCAAGTCCGTACAGGTCGCACAGCCAGTGGCCGGGTCGGGTGGCGGCGAATGCCGATGCAGCGGCAGAATCCCGGGCGAGGAAGGCAGCGCGTACTTCGTCGCCGACTTCGTAGGACGTTGCGGCAATCGCGGGGCCCAGCCACGCGATGACGTGTTCGCGCGGCACGCGCATCGCGGCAAGCGCCGCTTCCAGCACGCCCGCTGACAACCCGCGCCAGCCAGCATGCGCGGCAGCGATTTCCGAGCCGTCTTCTGCGCAGAACAGCACCGGCAGGCAATCGGCGGTCTGGATCGCCAGGACCACTCCGGGCGAGCGCGTAATGGCAGCATCGGCGTGCGGCTCGTCGTCCACCACGCCAGTTCCCCCTTTCCAGCCCTCCCCCTCCGCGGGAGGGAGTCCGGAACCGAACGCCACGGTCCGCGTGCCATGCACCTGATGCAGCCAGCGCGGCGCCGAAGGCAGCGCCAGCGCCTCGCGCAGGAACACGCGGTTGCGCGCGACCCCGACGGGACGGTCGCCGCACCGGGTCCCGATGTTGAAACCATACGGCGATGCACGCGCAAAATCCGGCCCTTCACGCGTGGTGACCGCCGCGTGCACGTGCGCCGGCGCGGGCCAGTCCGGAACCAGCCAATGCGCACGGGCGTCAAACATGCGCAAGGATGTTGACGAGCTTGCCGAACGGGTCGCGGACGTAGAACCGGCGCACGCCCCAGGGTTCGTCCGCGGGCCCGTATTCGATCGTGATGCCTGCACGCTGCACGCGCGCGAGCGCGTCCTCGACGTCGTCGACTTCGATCGACAGATCCGGCACCGGCGTGCCGGAGCCGCCCTCGGTGGCGACACTGACCTGCGTCGTCATCTTCTCCGTAGAGCCCCACGTCGCAATCCAGCCGTGATCCATCAGCAGGTCCAGGCCGAGCACGTCACGATAAAAGCGCCGCGCAGCATCGACGTTGTCCGTCGCGATATTGGCGACGATGCGGTTCACCTTCATGCATTCGCTCCGATGGTTTGCGCGTCTTCGCGCAACGCATCCAGCAATTCGACGACGTCAAGCGGAGGTGCGGCGTCGAACGCCATCGGCTTGCCCGTGACCGGATGCGCGAACGCGAGGTGTTCGGCGTGCAACGCCTGGCGTTTGAAGCTGCGCAGGGCGTCGGCGAGCCGCGGCGTCGCGCTGCGCGGCAGGCGAAGGCCACGGCCGTACAGCGGATCGCCCACGAGTGGATAGCCGGCGTGCGCCATGTGCACCCGGATCTGGTGGGTGCGGCCCGTCTCGAGCTCACACGCGAGCAGCGCCTGCGCGCGGAATTTTTCGCGGACGCGGTAGTGCGTGAGGGCCGCGCGCCCGCCTTCACGCACCGCGCGCTTGATGCGATCGGTCGGATGCCGGTCCAGCGGCGCGTCCACGCTGCCGCCGGCGACCGGAACGCCGTTGACGATCGCGACGTAGCGGCGGTGGACGTCATGCGCGGCGAGCATCGTCGTCAGCCCGGTGTGCGCGGGCAGCGATCGCGCGATGACCAGCAAACCCGAGGTGTCCTTGTCGAGGCGATGCACGATGCCGGCCCGCGGAATCCCCGCCAGCGCCGGATCGTGATGCAGCAACGCGTTGAGCAGCGTGCCCGATGGGTTGCCCGCGCCCGGATGCACCACGAGACCGGCCGGCTTGTCGACCACGATCAGGTCGGCGTCCTCGAACACGACTGCCAGCGCGATCGGCTCGGGGCGGTCATCAAGCGCCGGCTCTTCGCCCCGCCCCCACTCGGCCTGTTCGCCGCCTTGCACGAGGAGGCGCGGCAGGACTGCCCGCCCGTCCAGCCGGATCCTTCCGGCCCGGATTTCGGCGGCGAGGTGCGCGCGCGAGTAGCCGCGGAACAACTTGGGCAAGATCTGGTCCAACCGCAGTCCGGCCGATTCGATCGGGATTTCCGCGCGGACGCAGCGTTCAGCCATGCCGGGCGCCCTGCCC
>JBOHYX010000300.1:0-3629 GCA_050738115.1 Rhodanobacteraceae bacterium | reverse complement strand
CTTCCGGCCGGTGTGGGATACCGTGCGGATCACCTGGTATACGGTCCGCCGAGTGATGCATTACGGTCACGTGCGGAGAAGTTATCGCGCCTCGCGCGACCGCGCGCCCGAAGTGTACGACCCCGCGCGCCTGCTGGATCCGGGCGGTCGGGCGCCGCTGGCACGCAGGCGGGCGACACGGCAGGCGCACGACGCCTGAGCCTGCCGACGGGGCACGCGGCCGCTACTACATCGGCGGCATCAACCCGTTCTTGCCGACGGCGATGAACGCCGCTTCCGGATGGCCGCCGGCTTTGGACGCATTCGCGATCGCGAATACCTTGAGGCCCCTGGCCAGGATCGACTGCTGCGCAGGTTCGAAGCGCACGACCGGTGTATCCGGCAGTACGGTGATCTGCACGGTCTGGCCGCCGCTGTAGCTCACCGTCAGCGTGCGTCCACTGCCGGCATGGCTGCTTGAACCGGTCACCGTCGCGTTGGTCATGGTGCCCTTGACCGGCGGCGCGCCGGCCGGAGCGCCGCCGACCGCGGCAACGGTTCCGTTCGTCATCGTGCCCTCGACGGGCGGCGCGCCCGCAGGCCCAGACGATCCGGAGCGGTGCATGTCGGCGTGCGCCACCGTGGCCGGGATGGCCCATGGGTAGTGGCCTTCGCCGGTGCCACGCATCGAGGCGGGAAAGATCACGACTTCGAGCGCGGTCAGGTGATCCTTGGGCCCGGTCGCGCCGGCGCCGATGAAGTCGCCCTTGCCGATCGCATCGAGGCTGGACGGCACCACCCACACGTACTTGGTCGTGGACGCGAGTTGCAGGTGCGACACGCGGCCCTCGTACGCCTTGATCGCGACGGCGTGCGCGCCGACCGACTCGATCGTGCCGCGAACGCGCGTGGTGGAGGTCGCCGCCCAGGCGGCGACGGCGATGCCACAGGTGATGACGCCCGCGATTGCCAAGCCATACACCTTGTTCATCGTCGCCACCTCGCGTGTCATGATGTCTGTCGTCCCACAATGGTAGCGCGCCGCGCGACGCGAGTCGCCACCCGGGTGTGCAAATCCCGCGCATCTCCAAAACCTCAATGCTGATCCGCCGCCATACCGCCCTCGTCCGCATCACGCACTGGATCAATTTCCTGTGCCTCGCGGTGCTGCTCGGGAGCGGGCTCGGGATCTTCAACGGCTGGCCGGCGCTGTACTGGGGCCAGGCCACGGTGTTCACCCGGCCGCTGCTCGCGATGTACGCGCTGCCGGACGGCGCGGGTGGCGAGACCGGCATCACCCAGATCGGCCAACGCAAGTTCACGACGACCGGCTGGTTCGGTCTTTCCAGTGGCGCCGACGGACAACCGGTGGTGCGCGGCTTTCCGGCGTGGGCGACCATCCCGGGACCCCTGTCGCTGGCGCTGGCACGAAGCTGGCATTTCTTCTTCGCGTGGATCTTCGTGATCAACGGCGCCGTGTACGCCGCGTTCGCGCTGGCGAGCCGGCACTTGTGGCGCGATCTCGTGCCCTCGCTACGGCAACTGCGCGGCATCGGCGGCTCGATCCGGGACCACCTGCGTCTGCGTTTTCCGAAGGGCGAAGCGGCGCGCCACTACAACGTGGTGCAGAAGATTTCCTACCTCGTCGTGATGTTCGGGATGCTGCCACTGATGGTCGCGACGGGGCTCACGATGTCGCCATGGATGGATGCCGCGTGGCCATGGCTGCTGGACGTTTTCGGCGGCCGGCAGTCGGCGCGCACGATCCACTTCGTGACCGCAATCGCGCTGCTGCTGTTCTTCCTCGTGCACGTCGCGATGGTGTTGCTCGCGGGCCCATGGAACGAACTGCGCTCGATGGTGACGGGGCGCTATCGCATTGCCGATGCAAAGGACGGAAACGATGTCCGGACTTGATCGCCGGAAATTCCTCATGCGCGCGCTTACCGGCGCGACGACACTCGCCCTGGGTGGCTGCGACCGGCTCTCGCACACCGGCTGGTTCACGCGCATGCTCGGTACGGCCGCCGACGTGAACCAGCACGTCCAGTCGTTCCTGACGCCCGCGGGCGCCACCGGCCGCCAGTACACCCGCGCCGACATCTCGCCGTATTTCAGGAGCAACGGCACGCACTATCCGCGGGATCCCGAATACCTGGCGCTGGCGCGCGGTGAGTTTGCCGACTGGCGGCTCGGACTCGGGGGCCTCGTCGACCATCCGGCCACGCTCTCGCTCGGCCAACTGCGCGCGCTCCCGTCGGTCACGCAGATCACTCGGCACGACTGCGTCGAGGGCTGGAGCTGCATCGGCGAATGGACAGGCGTGCCGCTCGCGAGCGTGCTCGCGCCGCTGGGTGTGCAGAGGTCGGCGCGCTACGTGGTGTTCTTCTGCTACGACACGGTGGCGAGCGTGGGCAGCGTCCCGGAACGCTATTACGAAAGCATCGACCTTGCCGAAGCGCACCACCCCGAAACGATCCTCGCCTACGCGATGAACGGCAAAACCCTGCCGATCCCGCACGGCGCACCGTTGCGCCTGCGGCTCGGCCGCCAGCTGGGCTACAAGATGCCTAAGTATCTGCGGCGCATCGAACTGGTGGAAAGCTTTGCCCACATCGAAGGCGGGCACGGCGGCCTCTACGAAGACAACGGCTACGCGTGGTACGCGGGCATCTGAACCACACCGGTCACGTCATCCCGCCATTCACGCCGATGACCTGTCCGTTGACGTACGACGCGGCGTCGGAACACAGGAACGCCACCACGGCCGCGACTTCTTCCGGCTTGCCGGTGCGCGCCGCGGGAATCAGCGCCTTGACCTGTTCCGGCGTGAACACCGCGGCGGACGCGCGCCCTGCGATGATGCCGGGCGCGACCACGTTCACCGTGACGTTGCGCGAAGCCATCTCGCGCGCCAGTGATTTCGCGGCGCCGTGCAACGCGGCCTTCGCCGCGGCGTAGTTCGCCTGCCCGCGATTGCCGAGGACCGCCGCCAGCGAGGACACCGCGATCACGCGACCGCGACGCGCCCGCGCCATCGGCAGCAGCAGCGGTTGCGCAACGTGGAAGAATCCGTTGAGCGACACGTCGATCACGCGCCGCCATTGCACCTCGGTCATGCCGGCCATCGGCGCGTCGTCGTGGATGCCGGCGTTGTGGACCAGTGCCTGGATCGGTCCCGATCGCAACAAGGCTTCCACTGCCGTGCGCGTCGCAGCGCCGTCGGTGAGGTCGAACGCGGCGACTTCGGCGCTGCCATGGCCAGCGACGATCGCGCCGGCCACCGCCTGTGCGCGCGACACGTTCGCGTGGGCGTGCACGATCACGCGCCAGCCGTCGCGCGCCAACGACGCGCAGATCGCGCCGCCGATGTCGCCGCTGCCGCCGGTCACGAGTACTCGTCTGGTGTCGATTTCCAAGCGCATCTTCTCCACGCATTGCACAGAAGGAAATTTGACACGGATAAAGTCGGATCAACGCGGATCTGTGCTGTTGATCCGCGGTTATCCGCTCTGATCCGTGTCAAAAACGCTTCTTGATTCACACGATGCTCAGCTTACGGTGCGACGCACCACATCAACAGAAGCTCGTCATTCCGGGGCCGTCGCCGACTTCATCGGCGGCGGAACCCGGAATGACGAGCTGAAAAT
>JBOHYX010000299.1:0-3631 GCA_050738115.1 Rhodanobacteraceae bacterium | reverse complement strand
TGAACATCCAGCTGTTGCGGGCCACGAACCTGCGCTGCTTCGAGCAGGTTTCCTTTGTCCCCGGGCCGGGCATCAATTGGTTGATCGGCCCGAACGGTGCCGGCAAGACGACTCTGCTCGAGGCCGCCTATATCCTTTCGCACGGCTGTTCGTTCCGGCCCGGTGGCCGCGCTGCGCCGCGCCGGAACGGCGCGCACGATTACCTGATTTACGCGGAAGTGGCACGCACAGGGCGGGCGAAGGTGCGGCTGGGCCTGGCACGCTCGGAGGACCGTTGGAAGGCTCGCAAGAACGGCGAGGAGTTGCCGAACCTTGCGCCGCTGTTCGAGGCGTGTCCGGTGGTGTACTTCGGTCCGGAAAGCCAGGGCCTGGTGCTTGGGCCGGCCGAGCTGCGGCGCAGCTTTCTCGACTGGGCCGTGTTTCACGTGGAACATGCTTCACTCGCGTTGTGGCGGGCGTGGCGCAGGACGCTGCGGCAACGCAATGCGCTGTTGCGGCAGAACGCCGCGGCCAGGGATTTTGCGCCTTGGGAAGCTGATCTCGCGGCTGGGGCCGAGCGCATCCATGGGTTGCGCGGGCGTTGTCTGGATGCCCTTGAACCGTATCTCGCGCAGGAAGCCGCTACCCTCGTTCCCGAACTGGGGCCGCTGCGCGTTGCCTATCGGCCCGGCTGGGATACGGCAATGGGGTTGCGCGAACACCTTGTGCAGACCCGGGACCGGGACCGCGAACGCGGCTTCACGGGGCATGGCCCCCATCGGGCCGACTGGTTGCTGCGCTTCGACCGGGTCGCCGAGCGCACGCACCTGTCGCGCGGCCAGGCCAAGGCCGTGGCGCTGGTGTGCACGCTTGCGCTGACCCGATGGCTCGAGCACATCCTGGGCGAATACCCGCTCTTGTGCCTGGATGACCTCGAATCGGAGCTGGATGCCCCGCATGCCAATCTGGTGATCGAATGGCTCAAGGCCACGCCCATCCAGAGCTGGCTTACTCGTACCGCGCCGATCGCCCCCGCCACGCCAATCGACGGCGCGGTCGTGTTCCACGTGGAACATCGCGGCTGCACGCGGGTTGATGCGACGCGTGCCGGGAATGGCCGCGATCACGCGGTATAATGCAGCGTTTGTCCATCGAATTCCGGATTGCAAGGCCGTTCATGAACAACGTGTACGACTCCAGCAGCATCAAGGTCCTCAAAGGCTTGGAAGCCGTGCGCAAGCGGCCGGGCATGTACATCGGCGACACCGATGATGGCACCGGGCTGCACCACATGGTGTTCGAGGTCGTGGACAACGCGATCGACGAGGCGCTGGCCGGATTTTGCGACCACATCGAGGTCGCGATCCACAATGACGGCACCTGCAGCGTCGCGGACAACGGGCGCGGCATTCCGGTCGGGATGTATCCGGGCGAAGGCCGCTCCACCGCCGAAGTGGTGATGACGGTCCTGCACGCGGGCGGCAAGTTCGACGCCAACTCCTACAAGGTGTCGGGCGGCCTGCACGGGGTCGGCGTGTCGGTCGTCAATGCCCTGTCCGAACACCTGTGGCTGACGATTTACCGCAACGGCCACGAGTATCGCCAGGAATATCGACTCGGCGATGCCCTGTTCCCGTTGCGCGAGGTGGGGCCGTCCGATCGTCGCGGCACCACGGTGCGGTTCCTGCCGAGCACGGACACGTTCAGCAACATCGAATTCCAGTTCGACGTGCTGGCCAAGCGGCTGCGCGAGCTGGCGTTCCTCAATTCCGGCGTGCGGATCACGCTCGAGGATCGTCGGGTCTCGAAAAAGGAAGTCTTCCAGTACGAGGGCGGCATCGCCGCTTTCGTCAAGCATCTCTCCAAGCTCAAGACGCCGCTGCACCCGAACGAAGTCGGCTTCAGCAGCCAGATCGGCGCCACCACCATCGAGCTCGCGATGCAATGGACCGACGGTTATCAGGAATCGATCTTCTGCTTCACCAACAACATCCCGCAAAAGGACGGCGGGGCGCATTTGACGGGATTGCGCGCCGCTTTGACGCGAACGATCAGCAACTACATCGAACAGTCGGGTTTGGCGAAGAACTCCAAGGTCGCGTTATCGGGTGACGACATGCGCGAGGGCTTGATCGCGGTGCTCTCCGTCAAGATGCCCGACCCCAAGTTTTCTTCGCAGACCAAGGACAAGCTCGTCTCGTCCGAGATCAAGGGCATCGTCGAGCAGGCCGTCAATGCCAAGCTCGAGGAATACCTCCAGGAAAACCCCAACGACGCCAAGCTCATCACGGGCAAGGTGGTGGAGGCGGCGCGCGCGCGCGAAGCCGCCCGCAAGGCGCGCGAACTCACCCGCCGCAAGGGCGCGCTCGACATCGCGGGCCTGCCGGGCAAGCTCGCGGACTGCCAGGAGCGCGATCCCGCGCTGTCGGAACTGTTCCTGGTCGAGGGCGACTCGGCCGGCGGCTCCGCCAAGCAGGGTCGCAACCGCAAGTACCAGGCGATCCTGCCGCTCAAGGGCAAGATCCTCAACGTCGAGAAGGCGCGCTTCGACCGGATGCTGAATTCCGCGGAGGTGGGCACCCTCATCACCGCGCTCGGCACCGGCATCGGCAAGGACGAATTCAACGCCGACAAGCTGCGCTACCACCGCATCATCATCATGACCGACGCGGACGTGGACGGCTCGCACATCCGCACGCTGCTGCTGACCTTCTTCTACCGCCAGATGCCCGAACTGATCCGGCGCGGCCACGTCTACATCGGCCTGCCGCCGCTGTACAAGATCAAGCAGGGCAAGAGCGAGCTGTACCTGAAGGACGACGCGGCGCTCAACGAATATCTGATCGCGAGCGCCGTGCAGGATGCCGCGTGGGTGCCCGCCGAAGGCGCCACGGCGGTGGCGGGCAGCGCGCTCGAAACCCTGCTGCGCCAGTACCAGGCCGCGCTCGACCAGATCGGACGGCTGGCCCAGCGCGGTGATCCGGCGGTGTTCATCGCGATGCTGGAGTACGCGCCGCTCGAGGATGGCATGTGGTCGGACCCCGTGGCGATGCGCGCGTGGGCGGACGGCCTCGTCGCGCGCCTCAACGCGACCGGGCTCGGCCGCCCGCAGTATCGCCTCGAGCTGCGTGAACCGGTCGACGAGCACCCCGCTGCGTGGCTGCTCGAGCGCGCCCAGCATGGCACCGAACACACGTGGGTGCTGCCGCATGGTTTCTTTTCCGGCGCGGACTTTCGTCCGCTGCTCGAGGTGGCGCGCGCGTTGCGTGACCGCGGCGTCGGCGCCGGCGAAGTGCGACGCGGCAACGCGCTGCAGGCGGTCCACGACTTCACCGCGGCACGGGCGTGGCTGTTCGAGGAAGCGAGGAAGGGCCGCCAGATCCAGCGCTTCAAGGGCCTCGGCGAGATGAACCCCGAACAGCTGTGGGAAACCACCGTCAATCCGGATACGCGGCGGCTGTTGCAGGTACGCATCGAGGACGCGCTCGAGGCCGACCAGATCTTCTCGACGTTGATGGGCGACGTCGTCGAACCGCGCCGCGATTTCATCGAAACGAACGCGCTGCGGGTGGGCAATCTCGACGTCTGAATGGTGGCGCGCCGCGGGCCCGCGGGTACTTGAGCTTTGCGCGCCACCCGCGCTACCCTCAAT
>JBOHYX010000298.1:0-3636 GCA_050738115.1 Rhodanobacteraceae bacterium | reverse complement strand
GGTCGTGGCGTGCCCCACATACAGCTGGTCATTCCGGGGCCGTCGCCAGCTTCATCGGCGACGGAACCCGGAATCCAGCTCTTTCGCGAGATGAAGGAAAAACTGGATTCCGGGCTCGACCTGCGATGATGCCGCAGGTCGCCCCGGAATGACGACGTTGAATGGGCCAGCGCTCAGGTTCGTTGGCGTAAAAGTTGCCAATCCCGAGCACATCGTGGATTGCGAGGCAATCCATGAGGTCTACACCGCCGCGCGCATTGCGGCGATCGTCGCCCAGTAGTCGCCGCTGCCGAAAATCGCGGAGCCGGCCACGAAGGTGTCAGCGCCCGCGTGCGCAACGTCGCCGATGTTGCCGGTCTTGACGCCGCCATCGACTTCGAGCCGGATCGGCCGTCCGCTGGCATCGATGATCGCTCGCGCGCGCTTCAGCTTGTCCAACGCCGATGAAATGAAGCTTTGACCGCCGAACCCGGGATTCACGCTCATCACCAGCACGATGTCGAGCTTGTCCAGCACGTAGTCCAGCCAGTCGAGCGGCGTGGCCGGATTGAACACCAGGCCCGCCTTGCAGCCGTGTTCGCGGATCAGCGCCAGGGTGCGATCGACGTGGCGCGTCGCTTCCGGATGGAAACTGATCGAACTCGCGCCCGCCTTCGCGAAATCCGGCACGATCCGGTCCACCGGCTCGACCATCAGGTGCACGTCCATCGGCGCGGTGATGCCGTGGTCGCGCAGCGCCTTCAGCACCATCGGCCCGATGGTGAGGTTCGGGACATAGTGGTTGTCCATCACGTCGAAATGGATCCAGTCGGCGCCGGCGTCGATCACGGCTTCGACTTCCGCGCCGAGCTTGGCGAAGTTCGCGGAGAGGATGGATGGGGCGATCACGCAGGGTTGTCTGGCCATGAGTCTTCCCGTGATGCGGTGAACCTCGTCATTCCGGGGCCGTCGCCGGCTCCATCGGCGACGGAACCCGGAATCCATCGCGGTTGCCACGCGAGCGAAAGGCTGGATTCCGGGTTCTGCCCGCGGTGAAGCTGCGGGCAGCCCCGGAATGACCCGACAACAAATGGTCTCGCGCAGGCGGGTGAGATCTGATCAAAGGACCGCTCCCCGCGAGACAAGAAAAGCGTGCCACCATCAACGAAACCCCCGCTCGGATTGTATGCGCTCCCACGCCGCGTTGATCTCGCTCGCGCGCGCTTCGGCGCGGCGCCGGAGGTCTTCCGGCATGTTGCCGAGCCGGTCCGGATGGTATTCGCTGATGAGCTTGCGATACGCGCGCTTGATGGTGCGCTGGTCGGCATCGCGCGGGACCCCGAGCACCGTGTAGGGGTCGGGGCCGGTGCTGCGCGCCGGGGCCGGGCGATACCCGGAATAGCCGTTTGCGTGCGCCCAGTCGCCCGCGCGCGGGCCCGCGTTCCAGGTGAATCCCTTCATCGCCAGCAATGCGACCAACTGCAGTTCGCTGACGCGCAGCGAGAACGCGACGCGCTTCAGTACCTCGAGCCTGTCCGGGGTCAACGGACCGTCGGCGAGCGCCACGTCGCACAGCATGTCCAGCAACGGCATCACCGAACTGCGTCGCGGCATGCACCACGCGCGCAGGTCCACCAGCGCGCGCGCCAGCTCGAATCCCGGCGCCTTGCCCTTGTTGAACGCATCGATCGCGCGCCGCCGCCACAGCGCGTCGAGCTCCAGCCGCGTCATCAGCTTCTCGGCGACCGCGACCTCGGCCTCGGATACCCGCCCGTCGCTCTTGGCGAGCGCGCCCATCACCGCGAACAGCGGTTCGACGTAGGCGTCCTTGCCGCCGGTGTGGGTGAGGCCGAACAGCCAACCGCTGTCCAGCAGCAGGTACCCGATCACCATCCCGATCAGGCCGCCCCAGAAGGTTTGTGTCAGCCACAAGCCGATCACGAACCCGATCAGCTTGCCCCAGATCCTCACGGACTACCCGCCTGCCCCGGCTGGCACGGCGACTGCGCCGAAAACCAGTGCGCCAGCGCCTGCATGTCGGCTTCGCCGAGCGGCCCGGCGGCCGCGCGCATCACCGGCACGTTGCGCTGGCCATTGCGATATTCATGCAACGCCTGCAACAGGTACTGATACGGCTGTCCCGCGAGATTGGGCGCGCCCGGGATGCGGGCGTGACCGTCCTCGCCATGGCAGGGCGCGCACAGGCCGAGCTGGGAAGGAGGCGGCGGATTTTCCGCAGCGGCGGCGTGCGCCGCGGCCAACGGCGCGGCCACACACAGCGCGATGATCCACGGTGCCGGTTTCATCTTTCGATTTTATCAGTCCGATCGCCACCCACCGCTGTACGCAGCGCATCTAGCTACAATCCGCGTTTTGCCTCCAGGGAGCGCCACCGTGCCCACCACGCTGCTTGAGTCGGAGCTGCCCGGTCTCGAACTCCTGCACCGTGGCAAGGTGCGCGACGTCTACGCGCTGCCACACGATCAGCTGCTGATCGTCGCCAGCGACCGGCTGTCGGCGTTCGACGTGGTGCTGCCCGACCCGATCCCCGGCAAGGGCGAGATGCTGACCCAGATCTCGAACTTCTGGTTCGGCAAGACCGCGCACCTGATTCCCAATCATCTGACGGACACGCCCGCCGCCGACGTGCTGCCCGCGGGCATCGATCCGGCGGCGTACGCGAAACGCGCCGTCGTGGTCAAGCGCCTCAAGCCGGTCCCCATCGAGGCAATCGCGCGCGGCTATCTCGCCGGCTCCGGCTGGAAGGACTATCGGGCGACCGGCACGCTGTGCGGGATTCGGTTGCCATCCGGCCTCGCGCAGGCCCAGCAATTGCCCGCGCCGATGTTCACGCCTTCGACCAAGGCACCCAAGGGCACCCACGACGAGAACATCGGCTTCGATGCGGTGGTCGACCTGATCGGCGCCGATCTCGCCGCCCAGGTGCGCGACGCGACGCTCGCGATCTACGGATTTGCGAGGACGTATGCGGCCGGGCGCGGCATCCTCATCGCGGATACCAAGTTCGAGTTCGGCACCGATGCCGCGGGCAAGCTGTACGTGATGGACGAGATGCTGACGCCCGATTCCTCGCGGTTCTGGCCGGCCGACCAGTACAAGGTCGGCGTCAGTCCGCCTTCGTACGACAAGCAGTTCGTGCGCGACTACCTCGAAACCCTCGACTGGAACAAGCGTACGCCCGGCCCGAAACTGCCACGCGAAGTCATCGAAGGCACCGCCGCGAAATATGCCGATGCACTGCGCAAACTTGCTGGCATCGAGTTCGATTGAACCAGGCGGTCTGCGACGTCGCCTGCCGCCTCAGCCGCGCAGCAACAGGAACACCCAATACGCGGCGATCCCCAACTGCACCGCGAAGGCCGCAAAGCGCGCATTCACGGCCCACACGTTGGTCGAAGCGAGATGGATCAGCGACTGCAGGATGCGGGCAGCCAAAAGCCACCAGGCAAGACCGTCGGTCAGTCCGCCTCGATCGGTGACCAGGGCGACGATCAACAACCCGCCGAAAATCGGCAGCCCCTCGAGACAATTGGGGACTGTGTCGTTTCGTGTGGATGATTTCCTCGCAGGGTCGTGCTAAGCACAGGCATATGGCGAGGCCGGGAGATCGAGCTTGCCCTTGAGCAGGTAGATGAC
>JBOHYX010000297.1:0-3642 GCA_050738115.1 Rhodanobacteraceae bacterium | reverse complement strand
CGTTCCGCTACCAGTACCCGGTCAACGCCTGGCGCTCCGGCGATGGCCAGCCCGGGCCGGATTACTGGCAGAACCGTGCCGATTACGACATCCAGGCGACGCTCGACCCGAAGGCGAAAACGCTGACGGGCACGGAAACGATCACCTACACCAACAACAGTCCGCACGCGCTCGGTTATCTGTGGGTGCAACTCGACCAGAACCGCTACAAGCCCGATGCGCGCGGCGCCTTCGCTGGCACCCGCGCCCCGAAGTTCGACCAGCACACCGACGGCGATGTCATCACCTCCGTGCAGATCGAGGCCAACGGCAAGGCGACGGCGGCCCACTACGTCATCACCGATACGCGGATGCGCGTGGACCTGCGGCAGGCCGTCGCCGCGCACGGCGGACAGGTCAAGCTCCACATCGCGTGGCATTACACCGTGCCGGCGGCGCCGTGGGGCGGCCGCACCGACTGGATGCCGACCAAGAACGGCGACATCTTCGAGATGGCGCAGTGGTATCCGCGCATGGCAGTGTTCGACGACCTGCGCGGCTGGGACACCCTGCCCTACCTCAACCAGGAGTTCTACCTCGAGTACGGGAACTTCGATTACCGCATCACCGTGCCGTGGAACATGCTGGTGGTCGGGTCCGGCGAGCTCGTGAACCCGCAGGACGTGCTGACCCAAACCGAGATCGACCGGTTGGCGAAGGCGTGCGAATCGGAGAAGACAGTGATGATCCGCGCCGCGAACGAAGTCACCAACCCGGATACGCGACCGCAGCAAAGCGGCACGCTGACGTGGCACTTCAAGATGGACAACACGCGCGACGTCGCCTTCGGTGCGTCAGCCGCCTATGTCTGGGACGCCGCGCGCGTGGACCTGCGGCATGGCAAGACCGTGCTGGCGCATTCGGTATATCCGGTCGAAAGCATCGCCAAGGGCGGATGGCGGCATTCGACGCAGTACGTCAAGGCGACGCTGGAGTTCTTCTCGAAATACCTCGGCTTCGACTATCCATGGCCAAACGCGATCGCCGCGGCCGGCAAGGTCGGCGGCATGGAGTATCCGGGCATCGTGTTCGACTGGTGGAAAGCGACCGGCAAGGGCCTGTTCATGCTGGCGACGCATGAGCTCGGCCATACGTGGTTCCCGATGATCGTGGGCAGCAACGAGCGCCGCGACGCGTTCATGGACGAGGGCTTCAACACCTTCGTCGACGTGCTTGCGCAGGCCGCGTACAACCACGGCGAATTCGCGCCCAAGCAGGACGGCGAGTACGCGCCGCTGACCGGCGACCCGGCGAGGGACATCGTCAAGGAAGTGTTCGATCATCCCGACGCGCCGCCGATCCTGACGCGCGCCGATTTGATCCCGGAAAAATTCCGCCACCCCATCACGTACTTCAAGGCCGCGTACGGGCTGACGCTGCTGCGTGACCAGATCCTCGGTCCGGATCGTTTCGATCCCGCGTTCCGCCAGTACACGTGCGACTGGGCGTACAAGCATCCCTCGCCGTCCGACTTCTTCCGTTTGATGGACAGCGCCGCGGGCGAGGACCTGTCGTGGTTCTGGCGCGGCTGGTTCCGCCACAACTGGAAACTCGACCTCGCGGTCACCGGCGTCAAGTACGTCGACAACGACCCAGCCAGGGGCGCGATGGTCACCGTGGCTAACCTCGACAAGTTCGCGATGCCGGCGACGCTCCGGGTCACGTACACCGACGGCAGCCACACCGACATCCGCGTGCCGGTCGCGACCTGGATGCAGCACACCGAGTTCGCGGTGCCGGTGCCGGGCGACAAGCCCATCAAGACTGCCACGATCGATCCGGAGGGCGTATTGCCCGACGTGAACCGTGCCAACAACACATTCACAGTCGGCTCCGCACCCGCGCAATAAGGCCGACGCGAACCGGCCGCGCCAGCGCGTGATCGGCGGGCGTGGCAGAATCCGCGGGCGTGAACCCACGGGGACCACGTCCATGCCCACGCCTGCCGCGTTGCTGTGGGGAATACTGTTCGGCGCGATCGGCATCGGCTATTTCATCTACGGCAAGCGCCAGTCGATGATCGTGCCGCTGGTGTGCGGCATCGCGCTGATGGTGTACCCGTGGTTCGTGTCGGGCGCGCTGTTGACGGTAATCGTCGGCATCGTGCTGATGGCAGTGCCATACTTCGTGCGCCATTGACTGCACGCGCGGAGATTACGGGACGGGATGACACCGCTGCGAAAATACATCGCGCCGTTTGCGCTCCTCATCGCGGTTGCGCCACTGACGGTGCACGCTGCCGAACCCACGAACACGTACTTCGCGCTGCACGATCTCGGCCACGGCGTCTGGGCCGCCATTTCACTGCCGAAGAGCAAGGCCGGCGCGAATGCCGGGTTCGTGATCGGCCCGCACGGCGTGCTGGTCATCGACACCTTCGAGGATCCTGCCGCGGCCGAGGCGATGCTGGCGGCGATCCGCGCCAAAACCACCGAACCCATCCGTTACGTGGTCGACACCCACTACCACCTCGACCACACCGCGGGCAACAACGTGTTCGCCAAGGCCGGCGCTGTGGTGATGGCGCAGGACAACGTGCGCACGTGGGAACGCACGCAGAACCTCAAGTTCTTCGGCCCGCACCCGACCGCGAAGCAAAAGGCATTCGTCGCGACGCTCGGGCTGCCGTCGGTCACCTGGGCGCATGGCATCACCATCTGGCTGGGGGATCGCAAGGTCGTCGTGCGCGCACTGGAAGGCCACACCGGCAGCGACTCGACCGTCGTCATTCCCGATGCAACGGTCGTGTTTACCGGCGACATCTTCTGGGACCACACCCTGCCCAACCTGATCGATGCCAACACGAAGGTACAGATCGCCAGCAACGACGCCTATCTTCACGACTATCCGGATTACACCTTCGTCCCCGGCCACGGCGATATCGGCCACGCTGCCGACGTACGCGCGTTCCGGGACTATCTCGTCACGCTGCGCCGGGATGTCGCGGCTGCGCAAGCCGCGCGGAAGTCGGGCGACGCGCTGGTGGGCGCGGTGCTGCCGGACCTCCAAAAACAATACGGCGGCTGGGGCTGGTTCAAGTACTTCGCACGCAAGGACATCGAACTGACCGCCGCGGAATTGAAGGGCACCAAAAAAGTTCCGATACCCGGAGAACCATGAGTACAGCAACAGCGACCTACCCGTCCGTCGACTCGATCCGCGCGGCGCGCGAACGGCTCGGCGAACGCGTACGCGAAACACCGGTGTGGCGGTGGCAAGGCGCCGCGATCGGCCGCGTTGTCGGTGCAGACACGCAAGTGTTCCTGAAACTGGAGCTGTTCCAGTACACCGGTACCTTCAAGGCACGCGGCGCGGTGTTGAACGCGCTGGCGCTGTCCGGGGACCAGAAGTCCCGCGGCGTCACCGCGGTCAGCGCGGGCAATCACGCGATCGCGGTGGCGTTTGCCGCACGCGAGGTCGGCACCACGGCCAAGGTCGTGATGCCAAACACCGCGAATCCCGCACGCGTCGCACTGTGCCGCGCCTACGGCGCCGAAGTCGTATTGATGGACGACGTGTACGCGGCGTTCGCGGAAGTCGAACGGATCCAGCGCGACGAAGGCCGCACCTTCATCCACCCGTTCGAGGGCGAACTCACGGTAC
>JBOHYX010000296.1:0-3647 GCA_050738115.1 Rhodanobacteraceae bacterium | reverse complement strand
GCGCCTCGGCCGCGAAGGCCATCCCGGGTTCGCGGACCGCTTCGCGCGACGCGAGCGGGACGTCGGCATCCATCGCGGACGCGTCGGACGGTTGCAACACCGGCATCTCGCCCGGGGCGTCATCCTCCGACGTGTCGAGCCCCGGCGTCTCCGCGTCGGTCGCGACGTCGTCGGGATCGGACAACGGACCGCGCGCAACACCGGGCTCCGCGTGGCCGCGCCGGCCCCGCAGCAGGCCGAGCACCAGCAGGGCCAGCACGATCAGACCCGCGACGATCCACGCGACCGGCCTGCCATACCACGGCGCGCCAGCCATCGTCCCGGGTTTGGCGGCGGCGGACGCAGGCGCGCTGCCACGTCCAGCGGCGACCGGAGCCGAATCCACGGCATTCGGTTTGCCGGCCTGCACTTCGGCCAACCGGTGTTGAAGGTCGGCAATTGTGGCGTCTTTCAGACTCAACAACTTGCCCGCGTTTGTTGACATTTTATCGAGGCTGCGCACGCGCGACTCGAGGTCGGCGTTCGACTCGTCGAGGCTGGCCAACGTATCCCGCGCCGCTTGCAGTGCCCCATTCGACCCGGTGCCGGCCGACGTACCCCCCGCAGCACCCGGATGGCTGCTCGTTGACGCTGCTTCACGCGTCGGCGGCGCCAGCATCAGATGGTCGGTGCCGGGGGACGCGTTCTGTGGCTTGGGCGCCGCATTGGCAGCGGCCTCGGCAGCGGCGCCCGCGACGATCGTGGCGGGCTGCGGCCGCGCGGCGCGCCACGCCTCGTATTGACGATGGACCTCGGCTGCCGCCACGGCCACGCTGCGCTGGTCGATCTCGTTGCGCGTCGGCATGCGCAGGATCGCACCGGACTTGAGATTGTTGATGTTGTCCTTGAAGAAGGCGTCGGGATTGACCGCTTGCAGCGCGAGCATCATCTGCGCGAGGCTCACGTCGGTACCGCGCGCGGCCTGCAACGCGATCCCCGACAGCGTATCGCCGGCCTGTACGCGCACCTGTTTGCCTGCATGCACGGCGCCGGTGACCGGCTGCGGCACGACGGGAACCGGCTGCGGCGATGGTTCCGTCGTCGGCTGCGGAAAGGCAGACGATGCGGGCAGTTCGGACGCGGCAGGCTGCACGGCCGGCTGCGGAGCCGCGGTGCCCGCGACCGGCGCCTCGCGGACGGCGGGCGCAGGCGACGCGATCACCGGATTGAGCAGCGCCACGAATTCGCGTATCTGCTTGCCCTCGCGCGTGTTGACCTGAACGAGGAAATCGAGATACGGATCCGTGACGGGCTGGCTGCTGGTCACGAGGATCAGCTTCTGGCCATTGTTGTCGGTCACGACATGGAAACGCAGCGTCTGGTCGGTTGCCGTCAGCGCCAGGCCGGCGCGCGCGAAGTCCGCGGCGGACGCGAGCCCCACCGACAATCCGTCGAGCTCGGTGAGATTCTTCGGGTGCAGCGGAATGGCCGCCACCAGCGGCTGGTTCAGCGACGACTTGACCTCGATCTCCCCGAGCCGCAGCGCGAACGCAGGCAGCGTCGTCGCGGCCAGCAACGCCGCACATGCAATGCGAAGTTTCAGCGACATGACACAAACACCCCAGCCGGCAACCGGTTGCAACGCGGTCCGCTCCGTGCGCGCGAGCGCAAGGGTATTGCAGAAACCGCCAATCGCCAAGCGCGCGCGCCGCGCCTCGACTCAATGGCCCGCGGAAGCCGCGGACGCCGGTGCGCCCGCCGCCCGCAGTTTTTGCTGCAGCGCCGCGATTTCGGCGTCGCGCTGCTCGAGCTGCCGATGCTGCGCCGCGTTCTGCTGCTCCATCGCGGTCACCCTCGCCTGCAACGCCGCGTTGCGCGTGCGCGCGGCCGCGACGTCGGCGTTCACCTTTTGCAACTGCGCATCCGAGTCGCGCGCCGACTGCGACGATGGGGGTGCCGCCATCGCGATCGCCGCCATGCCAAACAGGGCGGCGCCGAGAACGCCTCTTCGCCGCACTTCGCGTAACTTCATGATCCCGTCTCCCCGCCCGCTGGCGCTCAAAGATAATCGCGAACCAATATTTCGGCCACCTGCACGGCGTTCAGCGCCGCGCCCTTGCGGATGTTGTCGGACACGATCCACAGGTCCAGCCCGTTCGGATGCGAGATGTCCTCGCGGATGCGGCCGACGAACACGCCGTCACGACCCGCCGCGTGGCCGACGGCCGTCGGGTAGCCGCCGCCCTTGCGTTCGTCCACGACCACGACGCCTTCGGCCCGCTCGAGCAGCGCGCGCGCGGCGGCGGCATCGAGCTTGTCGCGCGTCTCGACGTGCACCGCCTCGGAATGCCCGTAGAACACCGGTACGCGTACGCACGTCGGGTTCACCTGGATCGAATCGTCCTCGAGGATCTTGCGGGTTTCCCACACCATCTTCATTTCTTCCCGCGTGTAGCCGTTGTCCTGGAAGTCGTCGATGTGGGGGATCACGTTGAAGGCGATCTGCGCCGGGAATTTCTCCGGTATCACGTCGTGGAAGTTCAGCAGATCGGCGGTCTGGTGGCCGAGCTCCTCCATCCCCGAGCGCCCGGCGCCGGACACCGACTGGTAGGTCGCGACGTTGATGCGCTCGATGCCCGCCGCGCGATGGATCGGCGCCAGCGCAACCAGCATCTGCATGGTCGAGCAGTTGGGGTTGGCGATGACGTTGCGGGTCGTGTATTCGGCGATCGCGTGCGGATTGACCTCGCTCACCACCAGTGGCACGTCGTCCACGTAGCGGAATTCGGAGGTGTTGTCGATCACCACCGCACCCGCGGCGGTGGCGCGCGGAACGTGTTTCCGGCTCACGCTGCCGCCGGCCGAGAAGAACGCGATGTCGATGCCGTCAAAATCGTACGTTGCGAGATCGCGCACCGTGACCTGTCGGCCGGCGTACTTCACCTTGCCGCCCGCCGAGCGCTCGCTGGCGACCGGCACGAACTCAGCGACCGGAAAGTTGCGCTCTTCGAGGATCGACAACAGGGCTTCGCCCACCGCACCGGTGGCGCCGACCATGGCGACGTTGTATTGGGTTTTCTCGTTCATGGGAAGATCGAAGGATCGGGACTCGGGACTCGGGACCAGGGCCCGGCCTCGGAAACAGCGTACACGCTCCGCTGACCCCGATCGGGATGCAGGACGGCGATCGATCCCGGAGCCCGATTGAAAACGTCACAACTCCTTATTTGCTGCGGGACGCCGGAATCCGGGGGCGCATTTCACCCACATCACCGCACTGCGCGCGATGGCGCAACGCCTGATCCATCAACACCAGCGCCAGCATCGCCTCGGCAATCGGCGTGGCGCGGATGCCCACGCAGGGATCGTGCCGGCCTTTCGTGCGCACTTCCACCTCCTCGCCCGCGAGATTCACGCTGCGACCCGGCACCAGGATGCTGGACGCCGGCTTCACCGCGATGGACGCCAGCAGGTCCTGCCCGCTGGAAATGCCGCCCAGTATGCCGCCGGCATGATCGGACGTAAAGCCGTCCAAACTCATTTCATCGCGCTGCCGCGAGCCCCGGCCGGCCACGCAGCCGAATCCGGCGCCGATCTCCACGCCCTTGACCGCATTGATCGACATCAGCGCACTCGCGAGCTCCGCGTCCAGCTTGCCGTAAACCGGC
>JBOHYX010000295.1:0-3650 GCA_050738115.1 Rhodanobacteraceae bacterium | reverse complement strand
GCCATTCCGCGCGCGGCGCACACCAGCCGCGCGCGCCCTCGCCCGGCGCCTGCCACTGGTCGATCTCCCCGCCGGACAGGGTCACGCCCAGCAGGTTCTCGTTGATCGTGTAGGCCTGCTGTTTCGCGCGTACCGCAAAACGACGCTCGGCGAGATATTGCTGCTCGTACGCACGCACCGCGGCATGTTCCTTCTGGATTTCGCGGATCGGTGCAACGATCGAAAAATCACCGAGCGCCTGCACCGTGAGATCGAAGCGCACCTGATCGTTGCCCATCCCGGTGCAGCCGTGCGCGATCGCGCGCGTGCCGAGCTCGGCTGCGCGCTTCACGGCGGCATCGACGATCAGGTAGCGATCGGAAACCAGCAGCGGATACTGGCCCTGGTAACCCTCGCCTGCCCACACGAACGGCTTGACGAAGTGCTCCCACAACGCGGGCCCACCGTCGATCATCACGTGCGAGGCGACCCCGAGTTCCTTCGCCCGCGCTTCGATGTAGGCGCGCTCGGCATCATCGACACCGCCGGTATCGGCAAACACCGTGTGCACAGCCCAGCCGCGTTCCTTGAGATACGGCACGCAGAAGCTGGTGTCGAGGCCGCCGCTGAAGGCGAGGACGATGTCCTTGGAGCCGGGACTCGGGACTCGGGACTCGGGACTCGAAGAAACAGGAGGGATGGACATGTCTTGCCACCAACGCGAATGGATACGGAAGCGCTCGAACTGGCCCGGCTCTAGCCGAGTCCCGAGTCCCGAGTCCCGAGTCCCGCTTCCACCACAATCCGCGGCTCGCAGCGCACCGGAAAGTTGACGGAACTCGCGATGAAACACGCGTGATGCGCATCCGCGTGCGCCGCCTCGGCATTTGCAGGATCACTCCCCGCGGCGATCGTCACGACCGGATGCAGCACGACCTCCGAGAACTGTCCGCCGTTGCCGTGGGTCACCATCGTGCCTTCGGCCGCGTCGGCGTACGCCGTCACCACCACGCCCGCGAGCATCGCCACGTGCAGGTACGCCAGCATGTGGCACGTCGACAACGCCGCGACCAGCATTTCTTCGGGATTGTGGCGGGCAGCGTCGCCGCGGAACGCCGGGTCGGACGACCCGGCAATGTCCGGCTTGCCGTCGATGCGGATCACGTGCTCGCGACCATAACTCCGGTAGCTGTCGGTACCGGAGCCGTGGTTGCCGATCCATTCGACGCCGACGTGGTAGTGGTGATTGAGTCCGGTCATGCAGAGGGCTCCTGTGGCTGGATGAGGGCCGCCATCACCGCCTTCTGCACGTGCAGGCGGTTCTCGGCCTCGTCGATCGCGATGCAGTAGGGCGCGTCCATCACGGCATCGGTGGCCTGGATGCCGCGTCGCAACGGCAGGCAATGGCTGAATACCGCGTGGTGGGTCAGCGCCATCTTGGCCGCGTCCACCGTGAAATTCCGGTGCGCGTCGCGGATGCGCTTCTCCTTGTCCCATCTGCCGAAGAACGGCAGCGCGCCCCAACTCTTGGCGTACACCGCGTCGGCTCCGCGGTACGCCTCGTCGATGTCGTGCGTCACCCGGAGCGAGCCACCGTTCTCGCGCGCGTTCGCCTCACCCAAGGCCATGTAACGCTCGTCCAGCACATACTCCGGCGCCGGGCACAACAGCGTCACGTTCATGCCCATCTTCGTCGCGATCAGCAACGCGGAATTGGCGACCGCCGTATTCAGCGGTTTCGGGTGGTAGGTCCAAGTCAGCACGTACCGTTTGCCGCGCAATTCTCCGAGGTGTTCGCGCAGCGCCAGCGCGTGTGCGAGTTCCTGACAGGGATGCGTGATGGTTTCCATGTTGATGACCGGCACGCGCGCATACCTTGCGAACGCGCGGATCACGCGATCCTCGCGATCGACCAACCAGTCGCGGAACTTCGGGAACGCGCGCACCGCGATCAGGTCGACGTAGCGCGACAGCACCCGCGCGACCTCGGCGACGTGCTCCTCGGCCTCGCCATCCATGACGGTACCGGCCTCGAATTCGATCGGCCACGCATCCTTGCCGGGGCTGAGCACGACGGCATGGCCGCCCAACTGGAAAGCGCCCAGTTCGAAACTGGTGCGCGTGCGCATCGAAGGATTGAAGAACAGCAACGCCACCGACCTGCCGGCGAGTTCATGGCCGACCGGAGAGCGCTTGAACGCGGCTGCGCGCTCCAGCAACGCGTCGATCTCGGCGCGGCTCCAATCCTGTGTGGTGATGAAGTGTCGGATATTCACAAGTCCGATGCTTTTGTGGAAAGTCTGCCATGGCTGGTCGTATTTCCGTCCCTGGTGCTGGGTCCCGGCCAATCCATGGCCGGGATGACGGGCAACGAAAAAACCCGGCGCGGGGCCGGGTTTTTGTCACTGCTGGCAACCAGCGCGCGTGGTCGCCTACCCGGCCGAATACCGCTGCTCCGGTCGGCGCGCGCGCGATGTCATCCCGGCCGCCGCGCGGGCGCTGGTGAGGACATACGGATGGCTGGTCGCCTGCGTGGTCACATGGAATCCTGCTGACAAGCCGCAGATGCTGGCACACCTGCTTCTACAGTGCAACACACCCGAATGCCGGAAAGCGGAGTACACGGCCTGTGCCCGGATTCGCCTTCGCCAGCCGGCGGCCCGTGAGATGCGCCTCAATCCGCCGGCGCGACCGCGATCCGGACCCTCAGGCGCTCGCCCGGGTCATACGGAACGCGCGACATGTACACGTCGCCACGGTAGCGGTACTCGACGTCGTAGCCAACGATCTGCTGCTGCGGCGCGTACGTGACGGGCTGGCACACGGTCTGCTGCGAGGTGGTGGGCTGATCATTTGCAGCCGACACCCGGTTGCCAACGGCGCCACCCGCCACCGCACCGGCCACCGTGGTGGCCACGCGGCCGCGGCCATGGCCAAGCGTGCTGCCGAGCACGCCACCCACGATGGCTCCCAGCACGGTCCCGCCCGTGTGGTCGTCATTCTGCTGGGTCACGGTCTGCGGATAACACTGCTGCTGCGGTGGCGGCGCGACGGCGCCATATACGGGATCGACGCGCAGCACTTCGGCCCACCCGTAATGCACGTTGGCGGGCGGACTGGGTGGCGGGGGCGGGGGCGGCGGCGGGTATCCCTGCGCGTTCGCAGCCACGGCGAACCCCAGGAGGAGCGTGGCAATGATGACCTTGTACATGCAATTCTCCCGCGCGCAGAGGCAGCGGCCCTATCCCGTTTCCGGTTGGCATTGAACCACTTCCACCCTGAATAGGCGCTCAAGCCGCGGCCCCGACCTGATAAAATTTTTCTGTCCATTCAGGCGACACCGGCACTCACGCGGCAGATGGCACTGCGTCTCTACAACTCGCTGACCCGCAGGCTCGAACCGTTCGTGCCGCTCGATCCTGAACGGGTCACGATGTACGTGTGCGGGCCGACCGTGTACAGCTTCGTGCACATCGGCAACGCGCGCGGGCCGGTCGTGTTCGACGTGCTCGCGCGCCTGCTGCGACGCAGGTTTCCGCATGTTGTGTACGCGCGCAACATCACCGACGTGGACGACAAGATCAACGCGGCTGCCGCGGAAGCCGGCGTGCCCATCGCGGACGTGGCCGGCAAGTACGCCGCGATTTACCGCGAGGACATGGCGCAGCTGG
>JBOHYX010000294.1:0-3651 GCA_050738115.1 Rhodanobacteraceae bacterium | reverse complement strand
CGACCGCCGCACACGCGCCGCTGCCGCAGGCGAGCGTCCAGCCGGCGCCGCGTTCGTGCACGCGCATGCGGACGTGGTGTCGATCCAGTACCTGCGCGAAGCCGGCGTTCGCGCCCTTCGGAAAACGCGGATGTGCGGTGATCGCCGGACCGAGCGCATCGATCTGGGGTGCGGCGACGTCCGGCACTTCCAGCACCGCGTGCGGATTGCCCATCGATACCGCGGCGATTTCGATCCGTTCGCCGCCGACATCGAGTTGATGCGTGTCCGCGGCCGATGGCGCGTCGAACGGAATCCGCGCGGGTTCGAATTCGGGCTCGCCCATCTCGACTGCAAGGGTCGCGGCGTCGATCAGGCGCACGCCGATCGGTCCCGCCGGGCTTTCGAGTTTCGCCGGTGCGTCGATGGCGAGAACAGCGGCGCGGTGCAGCCAGGCGCCCAAGCAGCGCGCGCCGTTGCCGCACTGTTGCGCGGGCGAACCGTCCGCGTTGCGGATCGCATAGGCGGCGACGCAGGCGGGATCGCGCGCCGGTTCAAGGATCAGCAGTTGGTCGAAGCCGATGCCGGTGTGGCGATCGGCGAGCGCGCGTACGCGCGCCGCATCGAGCGACAACGGCGCCGCACGCGCGTCCAGCACGACGAAGTCGTTGCCAAGGCCGTGCATCTTGGTGAAGCGCAGTGCCACGCCAACCTCGCGGGTCAGCCGCTGCTGGCGCCGGACGCCGGCGCCGTCGTCGCGGGGATGGCCGGCTTCGCAGCGTGGTGCTTCTTGTGGTGATGCGCCGGGGCGGCGGGCGCCGACGTGCCAGGCTTCGGCGGAAGCGTCAGCGGGCCCTTCTGGCCGCACCCGGCCAGCAGGCCGAATCCCAACAGCAGAAACGATGCGGAAACCGCGTGACGACGCATGGGTCCACCCAGCCTTGAGCGAGCGACGAGTATAGGGCGTCGCCACCGTCCGACGGGGTCCGGCACCGCGAAGGCTGGTATGCCGCGGCGATCATGCGCGCCAAGCCCGCGTTCGAACGCATCCAGGCGATCGACCACGCGCAGGCGCAGATGCATGCGGCCCCGATGGCGTTGCAGGCGTAGGCCCCCACACTCGACCTGCAGTAGTGCCCGCCACCTTTCCCACCGGCTCCGGGCTGCGGGCCCCAAGTATCCGCCAGCCGCATTTTTCGCGGCCGTTTCAGTGCGTCATCGGGCCAGGCGCTTGACATACCGCCAGCCGTCCGCGCCGTCTTCGTAGAACTGCGGCAGGCGGGCGGTACGCACGTAGCCGCGGCGCTCGTACAACGCGATCGCGGCCGGGTTGTCGACGCGCACTTCCAGACGCATCGATTCGCGGCCGCGGGCAAGCGCGTCGGCTTCCGCCGCCGCGAGCAGCGTGGCGCCGAGTCCGGCGCCGCGGGCGTGCGCGCCGACCGCGATCGAATACAGGCGGGCCGAGCGCGCATGGCGCCGGTAGAACACGACCGCGGCTGCATCCACCTCGCCGGGGCCGCCGCTGACCAGCACCGCCGCGCTCGGACTCGCTACGTGGCGACGCCACTGGGCGTGGCTGATGCGGTCGCTGGCGAACGTTGCTTCCTCCAGCGCAAGCAGGGCCTCGAGGTCGGCGCGGGTCGCGCGGCGGATGGCGGGTGGCTGGCGGATCGGCACGCGCGCAAGCGTCGCCGCTCCGTGCGCGTTGCGCAAGATCGCGGCCCGGATATCCCGGCCCCTTGCGTTCATCGCGGAGGGTGCCGACACTGCGCGTCTGCAGATCCGGCGCGGCGCGTGGTGACGTCCGTCCGGATCGAACCAGGAACTTCGCAATGAGCCGGCTGGCCATCGTCGTCGAAAAACCTTCCGACTGGGGCTCGTACTACCCATCGGACAATGTCGTCACCGCGACGCAGTACCTGCGCGAACCGGTGGCGCGCGGCAACGAGCGCACCCACGTCATCAACCTGTGTCGGAATTACAAGTACCTCGGCATCGGTCACTACGTATCGTTGCTGGGCGAAGCGCGCGGGCATCGCGTGATTCCGTCGGTGCGCACGATCAGCGATTTGCGCAAGCGCGCGCTGTACGGCCTCGATGTCGAGGACCTCAACCAGAAGCTCACGCACTTCCTGCCGGCCGGCGGCGAGGACACCACCGACCTCGGGATCCTGGTGTATTTCGGGGTGACTTCGTATCCGGCGTTGCAGGACCTCGCACGCCAGGTGTTCGAGACGTTCCCGTGCCCGCTGCTGCGCATCGAATTCGAGCGCGACCGCGTGTGGCAGATCAGCGCGATCAAGCCGGTGGGCCTGCACACGCTGGATGATGGCCAGGAAGACGCCTTTGCCCAGGCGCTCGACGCCTTTTCCAGGCGCCTCTGGCGCAAGCCGCGCGCGCGCAAGCAGTTCCGCTACGACCTGGCGATGCTGGTCAACGACAAGGAGGCGATGCCGCCATCCAATGCGCGCGCGCTGAAGCGCTTCATCACCGCCGGCAAGGACCTCGGGATCGAGGTCGATCCGATCAGCAAGCACGACTATCCGCGCCTGGCCGAATACGACGGTCTGTTCATCCGCGAGACCACCGCGCCCGACGACCACACCTACCGCTTCTCGCACAAGGCCGAACGCGAGGGCATGGTGGTGATCGACGATCCGACGTCGATCCTGCGCTGCACCAACAAGATTTTCCTCAACGACCTGCTGCGCGCACACAAGCTGGCCGTGCCGCGTTCGGAAGTGCTGTTCCGCGAGGACGCAAAACAGCTCCGCGAGCTGCCGGAGAGGCTGGGATTCCCGCTGGTGCTGAAGATTCCGGACGGATCATTTTCGCGCGGCGTCGTCAAGGTGGACGATCCCGATCAGCTCGCGAAGGCGGCGGCGCGTCTGTTCCAGAGCACCGCGCTGCTGATCGCGCAGGAGTTCCTTTACACCAAGTTCGACTGGCGGATCGGCGTGCTCAATCGCAAGCCGCTGTACGCGTGCAAGTACTTCATGTCACGCGGGCATTGGCAGATCTACAACCACAGCGCGCGCGGCAGCGCCCGCTCGGGCGGGTTCGAGTGCCTGGCCATCGACGCGACGCCGCCGGAGGTCGTGAAGCTTGCGGTGCGCGGCACCACCGCGATCGGCAACGGGCTGTACGGCGTCGACATCAAGCAGACCCGTGATCGCACGCTGCTGATCGAGGTGAACGACAATCCCTCGATCGACGCAGGCGTGGAAGACGTCGAAATGGGCGGTGAGTTGTACGCGCGGATCATGCGTGAGCTCCTGAGGCGGATGGAAGCCAAGCGCAACGGCACCAACGCGTGAGCGGGAACGCGGATCGTCTCCGCGTCGCGTGCTCAGCGCCTGACCGGACGCCTGGCTCGAACACAGTCGCGACGATCGTCCAGCGTTCGGCTTCTACCGACCCCCCTCTCGAACGGACCGCCACGGGTGGCACTGGGACGCGGTCGTCGACGGGCCGCTGGCGTGCGCGTGGGACGCGCATGCGCAGCCGTGCGGCAAGACGCCGCCGCGGCGACTGGCCGCAGCGCGCGCGCGCGTCGGGCCAGCAGCAGGAGTGACGGCGCGGCGAGCAGCCAGAATGCCGGGGACCAGCCGAGCGTTGCATCGTGCAGCGGCAGCGGTGTCAGGCCGAGCAGGACGATGCCGCAGGCGA
>JBOHYX010000293.1:0-3665 GCA_050738115.1 Rhodanobacteraceae bacterium | reverse complement strand
CGGCCGGGTCGGCGGTACGCCGCCGGCACGGAGGTCACGCGCCCGTCCAGGTCCGCACCAGCATGTAGACGCCGATCGCGAAGATCAGCGCCGCGAAGATCCTGTTCAGCACGCCGCGCCGCGTGGAAAGATGGCGCGCCAGCATGGCACCGACCCAGCCACCCGCGACCCCGCCCAGGATGAACTCGCCGGCGATCGGCCAGTCGATCAGGCCCGAGCGCGCGTAATTGAGGGCGGTAGTCAATCCGAAACTGCCCACGCCGAACAGCGAGGTGCCGATCGCGTCGATGATGGGCAGGCGCGCGGACAGCATGAGTCCGGGCACGATCAGGAACCCTCCGCCCACGCCGAAGAATCCGGCCACGGCGCCCGTGCCGAGGCCGGTGCCGGACAACCGGACCCCGAGCCACTTCGGCGCGTCGGTCGCGCCCGGGCGGGGCCGCGTCCGCCGCGGTCGTGCCATCGATACGGCGACGACCAGCACCAGCACGGCAAACAGGCCGACCAACTGGCGGCCATTCACCCACTTGCCGACCTCGGAGCCCGCGAACGCCCCGACAACCCCGGTGGCGGCGAACGTGAACGCCGCGCGCCAGTGCACGTGTCCTGCGCGCGCATGCGGGATCAGGTTGGCATACGCGTTGAGCGACACCGCCAGCGCGCTGGTGCCGATCGCCATGTGCGGATCGCGGATGCCCACCACGTACAGCAGCAGCGGTACGGCCAGCGTGGAGCCGCCGCCGCCCGTCAGCGCGAGCGAAAAGCCGACCAGTCCGCCGCAAACGATGGCCAGCAGTTCCGCCACCGTGGCGGCGCGTACCGCGTCAGGTGGCCGCGCCCAACCCGCAGGCGACGTTGGCCGGGATCGCCACGTCCATCAGCTTGGGGCTGGGCAGGTTGAGGTTGTTCATGATGTCGACGTATTGCCCGCGGGTCTTGCCGGCCAGGCGCGGGTTGAAGCGCCTTTCCTCGCCGATGCTGGAGACCGTCCAGCCATGGTAGTCATGCGCGGGATACACCGCGGCTGCGTCAGGCAACCGGAACAACCGGCCGGTGATTGAATCCCACGACTGGCCGGCGTCGCCGTTCTGGAAGTCGGTGCGGCCGCTGCCCCGGATCAGCAGCACGTCACCGGTGAACACCGCACGCGCTGCATCCGGATCCAGCACGAAGCTGAAGGATTCATCGGTGTGGCCCGGGGTGTACAGCGCCTGCAGGCGCACGCCGTCGACATCGATGGTTTCATCGTCACGCACGCGCAGCGACACGCATTCGGCGCGGGTCCGCTCGCCCATCAACGTCGCGCACTGCGTGCGCTCGCGCAGTTCACCCAGCGCCGTCACGTGATCGGCATGAATGTGCGTGTCGATGGCCTTGACCAGACGCAGCCCGAGCTGCCCGATCGCGGTCAGGTACTGCGGAACCTGCGCTTTGACCGGATCGATGATCAGCGCCTCGCGACCCGGAGCGCTCGCGATCAGGTACGTGTAGGTGCTGGACACCGAGTCGATGAATTGGCGAAACAGCATCGTGTCCACGCCGTGCCGGTCGTGTGCACTGTGGCATGCGGCCATGGCAGCTTCAAGGGCCGGGCGCGGTCGGAGGTCGACGGCGTATGCTCCCAGTCCCGCGCCGACGGCGCTCCCGGAAGCCTGTCGTGTCTACCCGGTCACCCTCGCGCGACACCCGCGCCGCAAGCCCCGTCGTCGATGTCGCGGGACTTCCCAACCTGAAACACCCCACCCCCGATTGCATCGTCGGCGGACAACCGACGCCCGACCAGCTCGCGGCCGCGGCGCGCGCCGGCGTGCGTCGGGTGATCAATCTGCGCGGCGCCAGCGAGGACGCCGGCTACGACGAACCCGGCCGCGCGACCGAACTCGGCCTCGAATACCACGCACTGCCCATCGCGGGTCCGCAGGACTTGACGCCGGAAAAGGCCAGGGAACTCGACGCGTTGCTGACTGCCGCGGATCGCCCCATGACGCTCGTGCATTGCGCCAGCGGCGCGCGGGTCGGCGCACTGATGGCACTGCGTGCGGGTTGGCTGCAGGGCCAATCGACCGACGACGCGATCGCGATCGGCCGCTGCTGGGGGCTGGCACCCAAGTACGAGCCGGTCGTGAGCCGGCTGCTCGGCTGACCCACCGAAACGTACCCCCTCCGACGACTGCGCGCGACCACGCGTGGCGTCCGGTAGTACGCTGGGTGCGACACTTCACCACTGACAGAATGGGCAACGCCATGCAACGATCCGTCCTCCAAAGCCTGTGCGCCGTGGTTCTGTTTGCAACCGTCGCCGTGCTGTGCGCCCCGGCCCACGCCGCGGCGCAGCAGTGGTCCTGGACCTATCCCGCGATCCCCAAGTATGGCCCGGTGCGGCCGCTACCCGACGCCGCCGTGCAGCCGGACAAGACGCACGTCTACAAGGCCATCTTCGACGTCACGTCGGGCTCCAAGGATCCCGCCAAGCCGGACCCGGGACTCGAGCACGTGGCCCGCGCCGTGAACGTCTTCGTTTCGGCCGGGGTGCCGCTCAAGAACCTCAAGTTCGTCGCCGTGCTGCACGGCCCGGCCACGACCGCGTCCATGAACAACGCCGCCTACAAGGCCAAGTACGGCGTCGACAATCCCAACATTCCGCTGCTCGATGCCCTGGTCAAGGCGGGCGTGAACGTGGACGTGTGCGGCCAGGCGCTGGCCGACATGCACATCCATCACGCCGAGGTCTACCGCAAGAAGGTCGATATCGTGCTGTCGGCGTTGTCGACCGTGGTGATCTACGGTGACGAAGGCTACGCCTACATGAAGCAGTGATTCGGGACGACCGGCACGATCGCGATCCCGTCGCGCGAGGGACACGGCTTCAGGCGATACGCCTGTCGATCAGGATTTCGTTGAACTGGATTTCCGCCGGAATGTCGGTGTATCGCTGCATGTCCGCCTGCAATTCGGCGGCGTGCGGCGTGAACGCGGCGATGAACGCCTCGACCGATTCGAACACGTAGAAACACGCGGCGACGTACGTCGGCGGCGAGCCGGGCTCGGTGCCGCCGATGCCGCGCTCGACGGTGACGCTGCGGAAGCCCGGATGCGCGCTGAGCAATTCGATCGACCGTGGCATGTGCTTCGAGCGGTAGTACTCGAATTCGAAGCGACCGCCTTGGATGTTCGGGTACAGGATGCTGACCTTGATCATCGTGCAACGCCTTTGATTTCGACATCCCGCCGTGCTCAAGCGGCGGCGGAGCGCCGCGTGCGGGAACGGCGAGCCAGCAGTGCGACCACCAGCGTCGCCACCGGCAACATGAAAATCGTCATGATCATGCCGGGTACAAACGCGCCCGGATAATCGGAAAAGTGCGTGAAGACGGGCCGGTATTCCCAAACGAACCCCGGCAGGATGGCCGCGACAAGGTAAAGCGCCAGCCTGCGTGGACGAAGCCGGCACAGCACGCACGCCGCCGGCAGGCACAGCGCAACGTTGACGATGAAGTCATGCGCGAACAACACCGTCCGCATGGAAACGCCGCGCAAGCCGGCGCCCAACAGCCAGTGCGGAACAGGTGTGTAGGCGTTGATGTACGCCCAGCAAAAAGGGGAGGAATGACGTCTGCGCGATCCCGACCAACACGGCCATTGCAGTAGCCACCAGCAGGTTGTCC
>JBOHYX010000292.1:0-3706 GCA_050738115.1 Rhodanobacteraceae bacterium | reverse complement strand
GGACAACTCCAGCGCCGACGCCAATGGCGTGATCCAGGTGCGCAAGGGCGACCGCATGCCCGGCGTGCCGCGCAACATGTTTACGTTCGCCGGCGAGTATCACTTCACGCAACGCTGGTCATTCGGCGGAAACCTGCGTGCCTATTCCGGCCAGTACGCGATCGGCGACGAGAATAATCAGGATAGCCACGGCGCCGTGCCCGGCTATGCCGTGCTTGATCTGGATCTGCACTACCGGCCGACACGCGCGCTGTCGTTGTTTGCCGAGATCGACAACGTCTTCAATCGCCACTATTTCATCAGCGGTCAGTTGAGCGACAACGTGTTTGACACGCCCAATCGCCTGATCGACACCCGCGGACCCGGTACGTCCACGTTGTTCGTCGCGCCGGGCGCACCACGCGGCTACTTCGTCGGCTTCCGCTACCGCTTCGGCTCCCCACTGGAGAAGTGAGGCCTGCGGCCACGGCTTGTGCAACGGGAACGACACGATATGAACAGGGTCTTGGAGCATGGCGGCAGCGGTTCGATGGACGGCGCGAACGGGAAGTACGTTGCACGAGTGTTTTCGTGGCGCGGCCTTCCGGCTGCGCTCGCGCTTGCCTTGCTCGTCCTGCCGGCAGCTCACACACAGCCGCCGGCGCAGACCAGCATCAGGCAGCAAACGCTGCCCACGGTCGTGGTGACCGCGACCCGCATGCCGGAGCCCGCCTTCGATGTGCCGGCTTCCATCACCGCGGTGCAGATCGGCAATCCCACCTCGGACAAGCCCGGGATCAATGCTGCCGAATACCTCCGCCAGGTGCCGGGCGTGCTTGTGAACAATCGGCAGAATTACGCCCAGGGCGACCAGATCTCGATCCGCGGCTTCGGTTCGCGTGCCACCTTCGGCCTGCGTGGCATACGCGTCTACGTCGACGGTATTCCGGCGACCATGCCGGACGGTCAGGGGCAGGTGTCCAATTTCGATTTCGGTGGCGCCGACCGCATCGAGGTGCTGCGTGGGCCGTTTTCCGCGCTCTACGGGAATTCTGCGGGTGGCGTGATCCAGATCTTCACGGCCGACGGCAGTGTGCCCCCTGAAATCCTCGGCAGTGTCGGGGCCGGCAGCGACGGGGTGTGGCGCGTCGACGCCGGTGCCCGTGGGACCCATGGCGGATTCGGCTACAACGTGGACCTGTCCGAATTCCACACCGACGGCTATCGCGATCACAGTCGTGCGGAGCGCATCAATGGCAACGCCAAACTCAACTTCAAGGTCGGCAACGGCGGCACGCTGACGCTACTGTTGAACACGGTGTTCTTGCCGCAATCACTGGACCCGCAGGGTCTGACCAGGCAACAGTTCCAGGCCGACCCGCGCCAGGCCGCGCCATCGGCCTTGACCTTCGACACCCGCAAGAGTGTCCACCAGAATCAGGGCGGCGCGGTTTACACGCAGAAGCTGAGTGGCGGCCAGTCACTCCACCTGCTGGTGTATTACGGGCATCGTACGATCCAACAATTCCTTTCGGTGCCTGTCCGCGCGCAGAAGAGCCCCTTGAGTTCGGGCGGCGTGATCGACCTCGGCAGCAAATATTTTGGTACCGACTTGCACTGGACGTGGAAGGGTAATCTCGCGGCCCAGCCGATCGATCTCACGGTGGGGACTGCCTACGACCGCGAGAACCAACACCGCCGAGGTTATGACAACTTTGTAGGCGACACGCTGGGTGTGGTGGGGGCGCTGCGGCGCAATGAGCAGGACGACGTTTACAACGTCGACGAGTACGCGCAGGGAACCTGGCATTTCGCGCCGCTCTGGTCGCTGACCCTCGGCGCACGCCACAGCGTGGTCCGTTTCAGCTCGCTCGACCACTACATCACCGCAACCAACCCGAATGACAGCGGGCGCGTGGCCTACGGTTCGACCGGCCCGGTGGCCGGCCTGATGTTTTACGCGCGCCCTGATTGGCATGTATATGTTTCGTACGGGCGCGGCTTTGCGACGCCAACCTTCAGTGAGCTCGCCTATCGCCCGAATGGCAGTGGCTTGAACTTTTCGCTGCAACCGTCGCGTTCACGCAACGCAGAGATCGGTTCAAAATGGCAATTTGGGGACGGTGGCAAATTGGATGTTGCACTATTCCAGGCCAACACCCGTGATGAAATCGGGGTGCTGAGAAGTTCTGGTGGACGCACGATCTATCAAGACGTCGGTCGCTCGCGTCGCCGTGGTGTCGAGGTCGGTCTGCATCTTCCGTTGGGTGACGAATGGGCGGTGGATGCCGCCTATACGTATCTCGATGCGCGTTTTCGCAATGCCTTCGGCGATTGCGATGGCCCCGCCGGGTGTAGGGTGGCCGCGGGCGCACGCATGCCCGGCGTGCCGAGGCAGTTATTGAATGCGAGACTGCGTTGGGGCGGTATACGCGGCTGGCACGCAGGGCTGCAGATCGACGCTGTCAGTGCAGTTTTGGCCAACGATGCCGGAACCATCGTCGCGCCGGGCTACGCGATCGCCGGCGTGAACGCGGGGTACGTCCTGGATACAGGGCGTTACCAGATCGCGCCGTTCGCGCGTATCGACAACCTCTTCGATCGCAAGTACATCGGTGCGTTGATCGTCAACCAGGCCCACGGTGGAAGTTTCGAACCGGCGCCCGGCCGTACTTTTTTCGCCGGCGTCAAAGTGACCCTGCGCAACACCGATTGACAACGCGCGCTCAGCCGCGCGGCGGCGGTACGATCGCGTGCTTGCGAAACTTGCGGTACAGCGTGGTGCGGCTGATGCGTAGTTCGCGCGCCGCGTGGCTGACGTTCCAGTCGTAGCGCTCGAGCGCGCGCACCAACGCCGCCCGCTCCACATTTTGCAGCACGGTGGCGGCCGACTCGTCCACCACGTCCGGTAAGCCGTCAAGGGCGGCCGCAGGCGCGGCCGCGGGTGGACGCACGTCCGAGTCCACGATTTCCTGCGGCAGGTTGGACGGGCGGATCACGCGGTCGCTGCACAGCGCGGCCGCGGTACGCAAAGTATTGCGCAGCTGTCGGATGTTGCCAGGCCAGGGATAGAGCAGCAGGTGTTCGTACGCACTCGCGGAAATGTCCACGGGTTCCTCGTTTCCGCATTCTTCCCTGAGCAGCGTGTGGATCAAGTCACCCTTGTCCTTGCGATCCTTCAGTTCCGGCAGTTCCAGCGTCGTCCCGGCGAGGCGGTAGTAGAGGTCTTCGCGGAATTCGTGGTCCGCGATCATCCGGCGCAGGTCGCGATGGGTGGCGCTGATTACGTGCAGGTCGACCGGGACCGGCTGGTCGCTGCCGACCGGCACGATCTCGCGCGCCTCGATCGCCCGCAGAAGCCGCGCCTGCAACAGCAGTGGCATGTCGCCGATCTCGTCGAGGAACAGGGTTCCACCGCTCGACTGCAGCAGCTTTCCGACACGGCCCTCGCGTGCGGCGCCGGTGAAGGCGCCGGAACGATAGCCAAACAGCTCGCTCTCGATCAGGCTTTCCGGGATCGCGGCGCAATTGACCGTGACGAACGGCCGGTCCGACCACAGACTGCCGCTGTGCAGGGCTCGCGCGAATACATCCTTGCCGGTACCGGTCGCCCCGTACAGCAGGATCGGCACCTGCTTGGCGAACAGCTGCTGCCCGCAGGCGAAATTGCGGCGCATCCGCGGATCGGTGGTGACATGCCAAGGCATCGCAGCGGCCGCCGCTTGGC
>JBOHYX010000291.1:0-3718 GCA_050738115.1 Rhodanobacteraceae bacterium | reverse complement strand
ACACGCGAGGAGATCGAGCAACTGCGCGCCGCCGGCAAGGAGCCACCGCCGGAGACGCTGGACGTCAAGTCGGGACGGCTGGCCCTCGACATCCCGCCGCAGGGCCTTGTCGTGCTGACGCTGAAACCCGTGACCCCCGCCCACTGACGCCGGGCAGCGATGCTATCGGTCCGGCAGCTTCGTTGGACGCTGTGCACGGCGCTGCTGTGCCTGCTGCCGTTTCCCGCGCCGCCCGCATCCGCAGTCCCACCGCAGACGTGGCACACGCATCTGGCATGGCAAGGCCGGCAGGCGAGCATGCAGCGCGCCGTCGATGGTGGCTATGTGTTGCAGGGTCCGTTCGGGCGCCGTGACATTCCCGAAGCGGAGCGCCGCGCGCACACCGCCAGCGTGCTGTTCGATGGTCTCTACGCGATGGCGCAGGCCGACCTTGCCGAAGATTCGGTCGACGCGATCCGCGATCCCGCCTACGACCACGGGCGGCCGATCCCGTGTCGCTGCTTCGTGACCGGCGTGAAGTGGCCGTACGTGTGGACGCGCGATCTCGGCTACTCGACCGACCTCGCGCTGGCGCGGATCGATCCGGACCGCGCGCGCAATGGACTATTGTTCAAGCTGTCGCCCGTGCGCGTGAAGGATACGCCGCAAGGCCTGTACGTGATGCAGGACACGGGTTCCGGCGGAAGCTGGCCGGTGAGCACCGACCGTGTGGTGTGGTTCCTCGGCGCGCGCCACCTGCTGGACGACAAGGCGTTCGCGCGGAAAGTGTGGACGGCGCTGAACGACACGCTGGCGCAGGACCGCGCCTACGCCTTCGATGCGCGGACGGGCCTCTATCGCGGCGAAACCTCGTTCCTCGACTGGCGCCAGCAGACCTATCCCGCGTGGACCGCCGACAACGTCGTGTTCATCGCCCAGTCGTTCGCGCTCTCGACCAACGTGCTGCACTACGATGCGCTGCGGCTCGCAGCGCGCATGGCCACGACGCGGCACGATGCGCGCGCCGGCAGGTACCGCGCCGAAGCGGAGGCGCTGAAACGCGCCATCAACCGGCACTTCTGGCAGCCGAACCGCGGCCTGTACATGAGCTACATCGGCGGCAACGGCCAGCCCGTCGATGCGTACGACCTGCTGGGGACTGCGCTTGCGGTCACAAGCGGCGTCGCCGATACCGGGCGCGCGCGCAAGGCGCTCGCGAACTATCCAGCGTGGCCGGCGGGCAGCCCCGTGATCTGGCCCGAACGCTCCGACCAGCCGATCTACCAGAACCGCGCGATCTGGCCTTTCGTCAGTGCCTACGCGCTGCGCGCGGCGCGCGTGATCCGCGATCCCGCGCTGATCGCATTCGAAACCCAATCGCTGATGCGCGGCGCGGCGCTGGCCGGATCCAACATGGAAAACTATGCGCTCCTGACCCAGTCGACCCACGTCGATGACGGCAAGCTGTCTGGGCCGGTGGTGGATTCGAAACGGCAATTGTGGTCGGTCGCGGCGTACCTCGATATGGTGCGCGAAGGTGTGTTCGGCCTCGCCGAGGACGGGCGGATCGAACCCGAACTGCCGGTTTCGCTGGTGCCGATGCTATTCGGAAGTCGGCGTGAGATCAGTCTCGACTTGCCCGACCAGCGGATCACGCTGCGGCGGCCAGCGAGCCCCGACGGCAACCTGCTGGTCGCGGCGCGCATCGAGCGCCACCGCCGCGAGAGCGTTGTCACGCTGAAGGCGGTGACCGTGGCCGCCCCGGCGCTGCGGATGGACGCGCCGATGTACGCACCGATCGCGCCCGCGGCGCCCGACGTGTCACGCGCGCGTGGCGACTGGATCGTGCGCGCGCAGCATCCGGGCGTGCTCTATGAAAACGGCCGTCGTACCGGCGTCGTTGCAGCGACCTGGAAGGTTCCCGTGCTCGCGGCACTGCATTGCTTCAGCGTGACACGCATGGGTGGTGGCCTCGAATCGCTGCCGAGTCCCGCGCGCTGCGAAGGGCCGGTCGCAAGCATCACCGGCGCGTGGCCGCGCGCGTGGCAGGCGCCCGCAACCGGCGAGTATCAGGTCGCTATTCGCTACCGCAACGATCACGGCCCGATCAGCAGCGGCATCACCGCGGCGGTGAAGCGGCTCGCCATCGACTGCGTCAGCAGTCCGCAACAGATCGTCCCCGTCGTGATGCCGCAGAGCGATGGCGAGCAGCTGTCCACGGCCGCGATCTTCGAGGCTGCCGCCGGAGCGCAATGCACGTTCAAACTCCGGCAGGGCTTCAACATGAGTTTCCTTGCGCACAACGCCACGTTCACCGGCGGCGAGGGCGGCGCGAGCGGACCGCTCGACGAAGCCGCGATCGGCGCACTCGAGATCGTGGCGCTGCACGCGAGTCGCTGACGGACGTTGCGACCTCCGCTGGCATAACGAACTCTTTACATCTCCATTCCAGCGGCGTAGAACGAAAGGCGCAGGCAAGCGTTGCGCGCGGAGCAGCAATGGACGGTTCGACCACATGGACGTCGGCGGGGCAGGTGCGGCGGCACAGGGTGCCGGTGCCGCAGGGCGATCCTGGTCAGGGACGGGCGTGCGCGGGTGGCGCGCCCGATCCATCGAACAGTCGACAACGTGCGCCGTGCGCAAAACGCACCCGGCGGCGACCGCGCGTGCGCGTGATCGAGCCACAAGGGAATCCGCATCGATGCATCCAAGGGAGACATACACCATGAAACGCGAGACTGCATTGCGAACCAGGCTGCTGGCGGCGCTCATCACGGGTGCGGTCGCAGGAACGCTGGCGCTGCCGAGCGTGTCGGTGGCGCAATCGGCCAACTCGACGCTGCAGGGCAGCGCGCCGCCCAATACCGAGATCACCGCGCGCAATACGGCAACGGGCCAGGTGCGCGTGACCAAGTCGACCGCCACCGGGCGCTACACGATGATCAGCCTGCCACCCGGCACCTGGCAGGTGAAGGCCGGCCAGGGGCCCGCGCAGACGATCACGCTGGCCGTCGCGTCCACGTCCGTGCTGAATTTCCAGAAGCCATCCGCCGTGAAGCCCAGTACCCAGACGCTGGCCGCGGTGCAGGTGACTGCCAACGCGCTCAACTTCGTCAACAACGACACCTCGCAGGTCGGCCAGATCGTCTCGCCCCACCAGATCGAGACGCTGCCACAGGAATCGCGCAACTTCCTCGCGTTCGCTCAGATCGTCCCGGGCATGATCTTCACGACCAACGCGCAGGGCAACACATCGTTGCAGGCCGGCGCGCAAGGCTCCAGCGCCATCAACGTCTACATCGACGGCGTTAGCCAGAAAAGCGAGGTGATGCAGGGCGGGGTCGCCGGCCAGTTCGCGACCCAGGGCAACCCGTTCCCGCAAGGTGCGATCGGGTCCTACCGGGTCATCACGTCCAACTACAAGGCCGAATATGGTCAGGTTTCGAGCGCTGTGGTGACCTCGGTCACCAAGATGGGCACCAACGAGTTCCACGGCAGCGCATTTATGGGCTACACCAACTCCAACCGGCGTGCCGAAACGCCGGCCGAGGAGGCATCCGGCAAGAAGGCCTCGTCGGTGTCCAAGGATTACGGCTTCACGCTGGGTGGACCGATCATCAAGGACAAGATGCATTTCTTCATCTCCGACGAGCAAAAGCTCTTCAGCACCCCGACCGCGGTGGTGTCGGGCACCGGGCTGCCGCCATCGACGCTCTCGCTGTTGCCGCCGGGCGTCCAG
>JBOHYX010000290.1:0-3722 GCA_050738115.1 Rhodanobacteraceae bacterium | reverse complement strand
GCGACTGGCTGGGTGACCAGGACGCGATCGAGTACATGTGCCGGGAGGCGATTCCGGCGGTCATCGAGCTGGAACACTTCGGAATGCCTTTCTCGCGCACCGCGGAAGGCAAGATTTACCAGCGTCCGTTCGGCGGTCACACCATTCGCCACGGCGAGGCCATGGCGCAGCGCAGTTGTGCCGCGGCCGACCGCACCGGGCACGCAATGCTGCACACCATGTACACCCAGGCGTTGAAGCACGACGCCAAGTTTTTCGTCGAGTATTTCGCGACCGATCTCGTCAAGGATCCGCGCACCGGCCTCATCGTCGGTTTGCTCGCGATCGACCTCAACGAGGGCACGCTGCATTTTTTCCAGGGCCACGCAATCATCCTGGCCACGGGCGGTTACGGACGCGCGTATTTCTCGTGCACGTCCGCGCACACCTGTACCGGGGACGGCGGCGGGATGGCGCTGCGCGCGGGCGTCGCGCTGCAGGATCTGGAATTCGTGCAGTTCCATCCGACCGGCATCTACGGGTCGGGTTGCCTCATCACCGAGGGCGTGCGCGGCGAGGGCGGCTATCTCACCAACTCCAAGGGTGAGCGCTTCATGGAACGTTATGCGCCCAATGCCAAGGATCTCGCTTCGCGTGATGTCGTCAGCCGCGCGATGACGCTGGAGCTCCGCGAGGGCCGCGGCGTTGGCGAACATGCCGATCACCTGTTGCTCAATCTTGCACACCTGGGTCCGGAGGTGCTGCACGAGCGGCTGCCCGGCATTTCCGAGAGCGCACGCATCTTTGCCGGCGTGGACGTCACGAAGGAACCGATCCCCGTGCTGCCGACGGTGCACTACTGCATGGGCGGCATCCCCACCAACCATCACGGCGAAGTCGTCCAGAAGGTGGGCGAGGATCCGGATTCGGTCGTGCCCGGGTTGTTCTCGGTGGGCGAGGCGGCGTGTGTTTCGGTCCACGGCGCCAACCGGCTGGGCACCAACTCGCTGCTGGATCTGGTGGTATTTGGTCGTGCCGCGGCCGACCGTTGCGCGGAAATCATCAAGCCCGACACGCCGCACCACGACCTGCCGGCCGACGCGCTGGAGCCGGCGCTCACGCGGCTCGACAAGCTGCGGCACGCGGATGGCGGCACGCCGACCGCGGCACTGCGCGTCAAGATGCAGAAGACCATGCAGACCGATGCCGCGGTGTTCCGGACGGCCGAAACGCTCGCGGATGGCTGCCGGAACATCGACGAGGTGTACGCGCAATTCGCCGACATCCACGTCAGCGACCGCTCGCTGATCTGGAACTCGGACCTTGTTGAAACCTTCGAGCTGGCGAATTTGCTCGGGCAGGCGGTCGGTACCATGCACTCGGCGGCCCAACGTCCGGAGACCCGCGGCGCGCACGCGCGCGACGACTACCCGGAGCGCGACGACGCGAACTGGATGAAGCACACCCTGGTCAGCGTGGATGACCAGGGTCATTGCGCGTTCGACTACCGGCCGGTTCACTCGAACACCATGGATGACGAAGTGGCGACCGTGCCGCCGGCGAAGCGGGTGTATTGATTTATGGTAGGAGCGCGCCTGCGCGCGACCGGTCGCCGGCGAGGCCGGCTCCTACAAGCGAAAGGAACGTCGAGGAATGGCTGAATTCACATTGCCGCAGATGTCGAAGGTCAAGAAGGGCAAGCGCTTTCCGGCCAGGCCCGGCGCGAAGAAGGTGCGCAATTTCCGGGTCTATCGGTGGGATCCGGACGTCGGCGGCAATCCGCGCGTGGACACCTACGAAGTCGACGTCAGCGGCACGGCGATGGTCCTCGACGTGCTGCTCAAGATCAAGAACGAGATCGATCCGACCTTGACGCTGCGCCGTTCGTGCCGCGAAGGCGTGTGCGGTTCGTGCGCGATGAACATCGACGGCGAGAACACGCTGGCGTGCATCAAGGGCCTCGACGAACTGCCCCCGGGCGACGTCAACGTCTATCCGCTGCCGCACATGCCGGTGGTCAAGGACCTGGTGCCCGACCTCACGCACTTCTACGCGCAGTACACCTCGATCCAGCCGTGGCTGCAGACCGAGAGCGCGCCGGGGTCGCGCGAGCGGCTGCAGTCACCCGAAGACCGCAAGAAGCTGGACGGCCTGTACGAATGCATCCTGTGCGCGTGCTGCACGACGGCGTGCCCGAGCTACTGGTGGAATCCCGATCGGTTCCTGGGACCTGCGGTGCTGCTGCAGGCCTACCGCTGGATCGTCGATTCGCGCGACGAGGCCACCGGCGAGCGCCTCGACTTTCTGGATGATCCGTTCCGGTTGTACCGCTGCCACACCATCATGAACTGCACCAACACCTGCCCGAAGGGCCTGAATCCGGCCAAGGCCATCGCCGGGATCAAGCAGATGCTGGTGAACAGGACGGTATGAGAACCCGGGACTCGGGACGCGGGACTCGGGGCTCGGGACGGCGCCGTCCGGCGAACGCCGCGTGAGCGTGTCCGTGCCCACGTCCGACGCGCGGCTCAAACGCATCCGTTGGCGTTGCCGGCGTGGCACGCGCGAGCTGGATGCGTTGCTCGGCGGTTGGCTTGAATCGAATGGCGCGTCGGCCGATGACGCGCAATGGGCGGCATTCGATACGCTGCTTGACGAGCAGGACCCGGATTTGTGGGACTGGCTGATGGGCCACGCGGAACCCCCGCGTGCGGACTGGCGCGCGATCGTGGCGGAAATCCGTGAGCGTGCGGGCCTCGCGCCATGAAGCAGCCGCCGGCGATCGGGTTCAACTATCGCTCGTCGCGCCTGCTGTTTGGCGCGACCGTCATCGTCGCGCTGCTGGCGCTGGTCGCGATCGGGATGAGCGCGGGCCCGCGCTGGCTGCGCGTTGCGCTGGGCGTTTGCGTCGCGGCCCTGGGCGGTGCCGGGTTGGGGCAACTGCTGCGGCCGCCGGTGCGCACGATGGCCTGGCGCGCCGACGGTACCGTGGATCTGGCCCTCAACGACTCCGTGGTCGACGGCCGTCGCGAAACGCAGGGTGGCGTCTCCGCCGCGCGCGTGCTCGGCCCGCTCATCGTACTGACCGTGCGTTGGCCGCCGCGGGAACGCGCGCACCTGTGGATCCTGCCCGACAATCTCGACGCGGATACGCGCCGTCGGCTGCGCATGCGCATGGCGTCCGACGCCGGCGGCGACGTGCCGTCAGGGAACGCCGACACGCGTTGACGGTCTGAACCGCTTGCCGCTGAACGTTGGCATCTGGCAAAACGTCGGGGTTTGCGATAGCCGCTCACCGCGCAGTGTTGGAGGATGTTGGGGTTCGCATGAGACCGCTCACCCCAACCTACAATTCCCGGTTTCCCCATTCCCCATTCCCGGCTTTTTCCCATGTTCCGTCCGCTCGAGCTATTCATCGGCACGCGCTACATCCGCGCCAAGCGGCGCAATCATTTCATTTCGTTCATCAGCGTGGTGTCGATGCTGGGGCTCGTCATCGGCATCACCGCGCTGATCACCGTGATTTCGGTGATGAACGGCTTCGATACCGAATTGCGCTCGCGCATCCTCGGGATGGTGTCGGAAGCCACCGTCAGCGGCGTCGGCCAGAGCATGCCCGACTGGCAACGTGCGCTGCACATCGCCGAGCAGAACCCGCACGTGAAGGGCGCTGCACCCTACGTGGAGCGCGAAGCCTTCCTGAGCGGCAACGCGGCGAACCAGGGCGCGATCGTGCGCGGGGT
>JBOHYX010000289.1:0-3724 GCA_050738115.1 Rhodanobacteraceae bacterium | reverse complement strand
GCATAGCCGTCTTCTCGTGGCCAACGTTTTCGCGGCCAAAATTTCAGTAGTGGTGCAGTTTGAATTTTTCCGTTCGCGTTGAGCCCTTCGACAGGCTCAGGACTGGCTACACCCGCGTAGCGGGCGGAGTCGAAACGCAAGCTGCCCTTCGACTTCGGCCCTTTCGGGCCTACGCTCAGAGTCTGCCCCGGACCTGATCCGGGGGCGAACGGGATTTCAAATCAGACCACTACCGAATTCGCAAACACCCTGACGATCGTTTGTACAATCCAATCAACCGATGCGCTCGGACCTTGAAGCGGGGAGAACAAGACAGTGCGATTGATGAAACTGGATCGCACGACGCGTTTGATCCTGATCAGCATCGCGCTCGGCGTGGTCGGCGCGCTGGGCGCGCAACTGTTTCTGCTGCTGCTGCACCTGACGGACACCTACGTCCTCAATCTTGTCGGCCACTACCACACGATCACCGTGGCCGATGCGCACGCGGCGGGCGTGCCGCCCAAGCCTTTCACCCACTGGTATTGGTGGCTGCCTGTTGCGACCACATTGGGGGGAATTGTCGCGGGTGTACTGATCTATTGGCTGGCACCGGAAACCGAGGGGCACGGCACCGACGCCACGCTCATTGCCTTCCACCGCAACAACGGACGGATGCGCGCGCGGTCACCGTTCGTCAAGATCATCGTGAGCGCGATCACGATCGGAAGCGGCGGATCGGGTGGACGCGAGGGACCTACCGCCCAGATCGCCTCGGGCGTCGGCGCGATCGTGGGCTCCGTGCTCAAACTGCCCGACGAGGAGCGGCGGCTGGTCATGTTGATCGGCATGGCCGCAGGCCTGTCCGCCATCTTCAAGAGTCCGCTCGGCACCGCGATCTTCGCGGTGGAGATCCTCTATTCACGCATGGCGTTTGAAGGCAGCGCGCTCATTTACACGATGATCTCTGCCGCGGTTGCGTACGCGATTACCGGCGCCTTCTCCGGTTATACCCCGCTGTTTCTGCTGCCGGCCACGAATCGCGTCGTGCAGCCGCTGGACCTTGTGTGGTTTGCGCTGCTCGGCATCCTTGCCGGCGGGCTGGGCGCGCTGCTGCCGGCGGTGTACTACCGCATTCGCGATGCATTCCGCGCACTCAGGATTCCGAATTATTTCAAGCCCGCGATCGGCGGACTTGCCGTGGGCCTCATCGGCATCGCCGTGCCGCCCATCATCGGCGGCGGCTACGGCTACATGCAGTTCGCCCTGCAGGGCGGAACCGGACTCGCCACCTGGGTGCTGCTGCTGTTTGCGCTCGGCAAGATCCTGACGCTTTCGCTCACCATCGGCTCGGGCGGGTCCGCGGGCATGTTCGGGCCCACGCTTTACGTGGGTGCCCTTTTCGGTGCCGCGTTCGCGGCATTCCTCGGCTTGCTTCACCTCAACGTGGATTCATCGTGGCTAGCCGTGGTCGGGATGGCCGCGGTGTTTGCTGGCGGGGCCCGGGTACCGATCGCATCGATGGTGATGGTGATCGAGATGACGGGCGGCTTCGTACTCATCATGCCGACCATGCTCGCCGTCGCGCTTGCTTTCATCGTCCAGTACGCGCTCACGCGTCACGCGAAATACCCCACCATCTACGAGGCGCAGGTGCCTACGCCTGCGGAAAGCCCCGCCCATCGCAGGGCCTACTACGAAGCGGCCGTGGGCCTGCTGCGGCGCCAGGAAGTCCAGCTCGACCAGGATGTCCTGTCCAGCGAACTGCACGCTGCGCTACGCCGCGGCGAGGGCATTCCGCTCACCCAACGCAACGAACAGCTCTACAGCCTCGCGCTCGCGCCGGGTTCGCCGGTGGTGGGCAATGAAGTGCGCGGTCTCGGCCTGGCCGATATGGGCGTGGTCATCGTGGGGCTCATCCGCGGTGAGAGCGACATCGTGCCGCAGGGTGGCACGCGGCTGCAGGTCGGGGACGAATTGCTGGTCGCCGCAGGGAATGCTGGAATCGAGCAGTTCCGCGCACTGATCGCTTCACCCGGCGATGCCAAACACGCCACCGCGTAAGCTCGCGGTACCGAGCCATCGGCGCGCGCTCGTAGTTCGAAGCTGCGCCACCATTGCGCAAGGCCACGACCAGATATGGCGCGATGGTTTGCGACTACATCGCTTCCTTCAGACCGGCTTTCAACAGCCACGCGTTCACGGGATAGCTGGTCAGGAAGCCGAGCAGCATCCCGACCTGCATCAGGAACCAGTACACCGGGCTGTCGGGGTGCACGTGTTCGATCGGGAAGAACACCAACTGCACGAGCGCCATCCAGCCGAACAGTCCGAATTCGAAGCTGGTGAGCGCGAGCGTATCGGCTTTCAGCGCCGCCACGATTCCCTCGCCGACCCCCAGGCCGCGGATCGGTGCGATCGTGAAGTACTGGAACGCGATACCGAGGATGAAGGCCAGCGCGTAGTCGGCAATGAATTCCGGCCAGAGCGCCAGCCCGGCGATCTCGAACGCACCCACGAAGACGATCCAACCGCCCGCGATGTCCCCCAGGGTGCACCCCGCGCCGCAATGGCTGTCCGACACGCCGACCATTTGCCAAAACGGCTTGCGCTGGGCGGCCGGCTGTTCACCCCGTTCCCTGTCGGCCTGCATGCGCCGATGCGAGGACAGCCGCCCGACCCTGAAATACGCCACCAGCGCCAATGGGCCGGCGTACAGCGCGGTGATCGGCCAAACCAGGTTCATGATCCACATGTGCTGGCGATGGCCGCCGATGAGGTCCAATGCGATCACGAGCGCGCTGGCGAAAGCTGTTCCGAGTGAAACCCATGCAAGGACAATCAACCAAATCGGCATCCCGAACTCCCTTCTTCTCGGTGCGTCGCACTCGGCATGAAAATCGCGGCGGAAACTCGGCTCCAAGGCCCGTGGCGAACTGCAAGCCTGCTCCACCCGGCGTGCAGAGGAGCTGAAGTCGGCCGGCGCGGCCGGGAACACATCCTCGGCCCGACTGAATCAGGTCTGCGGCACCGCCGGTCGAAGTATCTTGAAGGCGCCGCGCAATACCCGCCAGGAGATGCGCAGGAACAGCAGTGCCATCCCGATGCCGAACGCAATGTCGGGCCAACGACTGCCGCCCAGCACCACGATGCCGGCCACGATCAGTGGCCGGCATTGCCGATCACGTCGTTGCGCGAGCACAGCCACACCGAGCGCATATTGAGATCGTCGCCGCGATGGCGCAGCAGCAGCGCGAAACAACCGACGTTCGCGATCAGCGCACCGGCCGCGGCGATGGCCATGATCGGAGCGAGCGGCGCGACGGAACTGCGACCAGTTTGTGCATGGCTTCGGCGATTACACCGAGCGAAGCCCAACGATAGTCCGGTCCAATCCACTCGCCACCGCGGCCCCGTGTCCTCCCGGTTTCGGCTGTTGGGCTTCTCCCGGAACGAGTCCGGGATCAGCCCAACCTACAGAAACCAGCGCGGTAAGCGGCAGGCGACGTCGCAGCGCTCTTGTAGGTTGGTGCTGAGCGCAGCGAAGCCCAACGATAGTCCGGTCCAATCCACTCGCCACCGCGGCCCCGTACCCTCCCGGTTTCGGCTGTTGGGCTTCTCCCGGAACGAGTCCGGGATCAGCCCAACCTACAGAAACCAGCGCGGCAATTGGCAGGCGACCTCGCAGCGCTCTTGTAGGTTGGTGCTGAGCGCAGCGAAGCCCAACGATAGTCCGGTCCAATCC
>JBOHYX010000288.1:0-3735 GCA_050738115.1 Rhodanobacteraceae bacterium | reverse complement strand
GCCCGCTCGGCTTCCTCGCGCACGTCAACCAGCACGGCGCCGCTGGCGACTTCGGCTTGCACCTGATCGGGCGTCAGGTTGTCGATGGCGGCGCGCGCTTCGGCAATGAGTTGGGCGGTGGTTTTTGCGGTCATGGTGATTGCCTCGTGTTTGGATTGACAATTCCGCCGGCAGTGAAACGCGCCGGTACACGGGTCGCGGGCACCGCCCGCTCCCACAAATCGGGTGCGGGCGCGCCGCTGCGGGCGACTCAATCCGCGGGCGGCGCATCGACCTTCGCCGCCTGGTTGAAGTCCCCGATGCCGCCGACCAGCAATGCAATCGCGTCGCGCTCGGCATCGCTGAGGTCGGGGTGCCAGGAATCGAGGATCATCACCGCGCGTACCTTGTCGCTCTTGTTCCACGCCTCGTGCTCGAAGGTGTCGTCGAAGGTCACGCAGCGACCTCCGCGCCACGCGTGCTCGATGCCGCCGACGCTGAGTGCGCAATCCTCCGGGACGATCAGCGGCAGGTGGGTGACGAGGCGTGTGTTGGTGACGCCGTGGTGTTTCAGGATGTGCGAGCCCGGCGTCAGGATCGAAAACAGCACCTCGGGCGCGTGGCCGCGGATGTGCACCAGCGGCAGCGAGGCCAGCACCGCCGCGGTGCGCGGGCAGCGCCGCGCGTTCTGCTCGAACACCTCGCCGTGGCGGTGGAAGAAGAACGAATTCCACTCGGCGTGGCCGCGGGTGCCCGCGAGGAGGTTCTGTTCCTTCAGGAGCTTGTTGTCGTTGCTGCCGAGGAACGGTTCGACGCCGATCGGCTGCTCCAGCACGCCGCGCAATTCCTCGCGGATCGCGTCGGTGTGCGGTTCGAGCTCGGCATGCCAGGGAAACAACTCGCGCGAAAAGTACGGCTGCGTCGTGAGGCCAGGGACATAGAAGAACTTGCAGAACTGGCGCGGATCCGGGTAATTCGCCGGCCGCTCGCCAAGGTAGATCTCGAGGCCCTGCTCGACCCGGGCGAGCGACGCCGCGCCATGCTTTTCGCGCAACGGCTGCAACAGGTCCATGAAGATGCGCTTGCGCTGCGTGTCGATGAACGCGATCGCGTGCTTGACCACGGGCCTGAGGCCCGGCGGCGTGGTCACGTCGTTGCGCCATTTTCCGCGACTTTGCGCGACGGCCACCGCGCCGAAATACGCGGCGGTCGCCTCGTCGATGCGACCGAGTTCCTCCAGCGCCGCGCCCCGGTGCAGGCGCGCCGCAAAGTGCATGGGCTCGAGCCCGAGCGCGCGGTCGAACGCGTCCAGCGCGTCGCCGCCGCGGTGCTGCGCCAGGTTCACGATCCCGAGGTTCTTCCAGATTTCGGGTTCGGTCGGATTGATGCGCGCTGCGCGTTCGAGGTCGCCCTGCGCGGATGCGAAGTCGCCACGCGATAGCGCGCACATCGCGACGAAGTTCAACGCTTCCGGCGAATCCGGGGCGGTTTTCAGGATGTCGCGATAAGCGGCCTCGGCGTCGGCAATCCGGTGTTGCGCTGCGTGCGCGCGCGCCGTGTAGATGCGGCTGTCCTCGACGGTTCCGGCCTGGCTATTCATGCGCCATAGTGTGCCGCGTCCACGGCCGCGGCGCATGATTTGGCGCAAACGGATCGCGCGGCCCGGTCGCGTGGGGACCACGCACGGAACAAATCATCGCGCACGCCATCCCCGTGGCCACGCGCCGGTCAGCGCTGCACCAGCCGGGCAAACCACTGCCACCCCGGCGTCCATTCACTGATCACCTTGAGGCAGGTCAGCATCGGCACCGCCAGCAGCGCACCCGGAATGCCCCACAACCACGCCCACACCATGAGCCACACCAGGATCGCGAGCGGTGACAGCCGCATCCGGCTGCCCATGATCATCGGCGTCACCACGTTGCCTTCCAGCGCGGCCAGCACCGCGAAGCACGCCGCGGGCGCCAGCGCGTGCAGTGGCGTGTTGAAATTCAGCAGTCCGACCACGAGCAACAACAGCACGTTGGTGATGGCGCCGACGTAGGGCATGAAATTGAGCAGGGTGACGAGCCCGCCCCACAACAACGGATCGGGCACCTTCAGCGCCCACAGCACCGCGGCCGTGACGAGGCCGAGCGCGATGTTGATTAGCGTGACGGTGAGCAGGTAGCGCGAAAACTCTTCCTGGATGCCGCGCACCAGCCTGAGCGCGACGCGTCGGTAGCCGAATCCGGGCATCGCGGTGACGAAATGCGCGGCAACCTCGCGGCCGTAGCCCAGGAAGAAGAACACCAGCAGCCCGACCGTCAGCACCGCCACCACCACGCCCGGGGCCGCGTGCACCAGGTCGTTGACCGAAATCCCCGCGAATCCGCTGCCCGGCGCGTTCTTGATCGACGGCGGCGCGCCCACGCCCATGCCCGCCAGCGACTTCGACGCAGCGTTGCTGACCTCGGTCAACGGCGCCACCATCTCTTTCAGCTTGAATCCCGCGTCGCGCATGATACGGGGCGCTTCGTGCAGCCATTGCGCCGCCGGCGTGCTGAGTCCGATGACGCTGCCGGCGATCAAGGCACTCAGCGCGAGGATGACGATCAATGCGCCGATTCCGCGGGGCACGCGCAGGCGATGCAGGCCGCCGACGATCGGATTCAGTGCCAGCGCGATGAACGCGGCCAGCACCAGCGGAATCAGCAGCGTCTTCGCCAGAACCAACGCCGCCGCGATCGCCAGCAGCATCAGTACCCGCAACGGCATCCTGAGCGCGCGCCAGCGCCGCACGCGCCGCCGACCGGCTGCGGACACCGGATGCTTCGAACGTATCGATTGCAGTGACCGCGGCGGCACGGCCGGGCGGTCGTGCGCTGTCCGGTCGGGTCGGGACGGTCTGGACGGCGGCATTCTGGCGGTCACGCGCGCCCCCTGCGGTGGCATTTCAGTGTACTCCGCGCCCCACCCGCATCCGCGGCGCGAGCCACGTCACGCTCAAGCAAGCGTGCGCAGGAACTGCCGGACCAGGCCCCACGCGGGTCCGCTCGCGATCCGCATGCCGACGCGGACGAGGCCGGTGCCGACCCGGAATTGCGCCAGCAGGAAGCCGACACCCGCGGCGCCCGCGAGGGTCGGAAACGGACGCGCCTGATAGGTGCCGATGAGGTCGTCGACCGCCGCGTGCAGCTCGCCGCGTGCTTCGGCGCAGCGCGCCAGCGCACGCCGGCGTTCGCGGAGCACACCGAAGTAGCTCATCGCACCGGTTCCTCCGGTGGTGCCGGCGGCGCGGCGCGCTGGAAGCGGTCGAGGTCGCGCCGCACGGCGCGGCCCAGCGCCGCGAACTCGACCCGAGCCTGCGGGAACGAGGCGCGGCGCACCGCCCGCATGATCGTGAACCAGACCGCCGACACCAGGATGAGGTGCAGCACCACCAGCAGCCCGAGCGCGATCCCGACCGAGTGGGTGGCGATCACGAACGCCCAGCCGATCAGCGCAACGATGCACACCCACAGCGACACCGCGAGCGCGACCAGCGCCACGCCCGCCAGGAACACGACCGCCACGCTTTCGCGCAGGACGCGTGCCTCCGCCGCGAGCAGCGCAAGCTCGGCCGTGATGACCCGGCGCAGCGCCGCAACCAGGCGAATGCCCGCTTCGACCGACGCGCGGGTCTGCGCTTTCGCGGCCGCTGCATCGGCCCCGGCGTCGGCGGATCCGGGGCGATCCCCGGCGGTGTCGGCGCTCATGGACGATGGTCCGTCATCG
>JBOHYX010000287.1:0-3761 GCA_050738115.1 Rhodanobacteraceae bacterium | reverse complement strand
GGGCACTCCAGCAGGTCGGCGCCGCCCGCGTGCGCCGCGCGCATCAAATCGCGCACGCGGTCCGCGTTCGCCGCGACCGCGCCGACCGGGAAATCGAACTGGGCGAGGGCAAGACGCAGGGTGGGCATTGCGAAAACCCTGTAGGAGCGCGCCTGCGCGCGACCCCCGGTCGCCGGCGAGGCCGGCTCCTACATCTTCTGAGCGAGCGTGGAGCCGAGATCCGCCGGCGACCGCACGGTGGTCACGCCGGCCTTCTCCAGCGCGGCAAACTTGCCCGCCGCGGTGCCCTTGCCACCCGAAATGATCGCACCAGCGTGGCCCATGCGCTTGCCGGGCGGCGCGGTGGCACCAGCGATGAATGCGACCACGGGCTTGCTGACGTGTTCCTCGATGAACTCGGCGGCCTCTTCCTCGGCGCTGCCGCCGATCTCGCCGACCATGATGATGCCTTCGGTCTCCGCGTCGTCCTGGAACAGTTTCAGGCAGTCGATGAACGACAGCCCATTGATCGGGTCACCGCCGATGCCGATCACGGTCGACTGGCCAAGGCCCGCATTGGTCGTCTGGAACACGGCTTCGTAGGTGAGCGTGCCCGAACGCGAAACGATCGCGACCCGCCCGGGCTTGTGGATGTGGCCGGGCATGATCCCGATCTTGCACTCGCCCGGGGTGATGATGCCGGGGCAGTTCGGACCGATCAGCACGGTATCCGGACAGCTCTTCAACACGTTCTTGACGCGCAGCATGTCCAGCACCGGGATGCCCTCGGTAATCGCGACGATCACGTGCACGCCGGCGGCGGCCGCTTCCATGATCGCGTCGGCTGCGAACGGCGGCGGCACGAAGATCACCGAGGCGTCGGCGCCCGTGTCGTCCACGGCCTCGCGCACGGTGTTGAAGACCGGCAGGCCGATGTGCTCGGTGCCACCCTTGCCCGGCGTGACGCCGCCGACGAGTCTGGTGCCGTAGTCGAGTGCCTGCTGCGAATGGAAGGTGCCCTGGTGGCCGGTGAAGCCCTGGCAGATGACCTTGGTGTTCTTGTTGACGAGTACCGACATGCTTCGATCCTTTTGGGTAGGAGCCGGCCCTGCCGGCGACCGGTCGCGGGCGAGGCCCGCTCCTACAAAAATCAGGCAGCCTTCGCGGCAGCGACTGCCTTGTGGGCGGCGTCGTTCAAATCGTCGGCGGGCGTGATCTTGAGGCCGGAGCCGGCGAGCAGCTTTCGCCCCTTCTCGACGTTGGTGCCTTCCAGGCGCACCACCACCGGAATCTTGAGGCCGACTTCCTTGACCGCGGCGATGATGCCCTCGGCAATCAGGTCGCAGCGCACGATGCCGCCGAAGATGTTGACGAGGATGCAGCGCACGGTCGGCGACGACAGGATCAGCTTGAACGCCGCGGTGACGCGCTCGGTCGTCGCGCCGCCACCCACGTCCAGAAAATTGGCGGGTTCACCGCCCGCCAGCTTGATCACGTCCATGGTCGCCATCGCAAGACCCGCGCCGTTGACCATGCAGCCGATGTTGCCTTCCATCGTGACGTAGTTCAGGTGCTCGGCTTCGGCCGCGGCCTCCGCCTTGTCTTCCTGCGACACGTCGCGCATCGCGGCAAGGTCGGGATGCCGGAACTCGGCGTTGTCGTCGGAATTGACCTTGCCGTCGAGCGCCATCAGGTCGCCGGATTTCACGACAGCGAGCGGATTCAACTCGATCAGCGACAGGTCCTTGGCGTTCAACAGCCGGTACATCCCCAGCATGATTTTCGAGAGCTGGTTGGCCTGCTTGGCGGTGAGCCCCAGCGCGAACCCGAGTTCGCGGCACTGGTAGGGCTGCAGGCCCTCGGTGAAGTTCACGGTGACGGTATGGATGTCTTCGGGCGTTTCGCGCGCGACCTGCTCGATCTCCACGCCGCCCCGCGCCGAGGCGATGAAGGTGACCGCTTTCTCGCCGCGATCGATCAGCATCGAGAGGTACAGCTCCTTGGCGATGTCGGTCGCCTCGGTCACCAGCACGAGATTAACGGGCAGCGCGCGCCCGCCCGACTGGTAGGTCTTGAGGGTCTTGGCGAGCATGCCCGCGGCGGCAGCCTTCACTTCATCGTGCGACTTGCAGAACTTGACGCCGCCGGCCTTGCCGCGGCCGCCCGCATGGACCTGCGCCTTGACCATCCACTGTTCGCCGCCCAGCCCGCGCGCGACCTCGACGGCCTCCGCTGGGGTGGACGCGACCTTGCCCGGCGGTACCGCGATGCCGAACTCGGCGAACAACTGCTTGGCCTGGTATTCGTGAAAGTTCATGCGCGAGCCTCATGATTCATGGAAAGTGTCGGCGGCGAACCCCGACCGTCACCAACCCGGGCGGGTCAACGTCACGCACATATTCAACTATTGTTGCGCCGTTCAGGTGGTGTGTCCATCGTCTTGCGATCGTCCATGATCGCTGCTTTGCCGAGCGGACATTGGCGGCGGCACTACTTCGCCTGTGCACACCAGAACGGCCTTCCCTGCCTGACCGTTCACAACAGCGGCTTCGATTCAGCCATCACGTTTTGTGGATTTCCTCGCGAACAACCCGAACGCGATCAGCAGCGCCGCGCCGATCGTGATCGCCGAGTCGGCGACGTTGAAGGCGGGATACGACCACGCGTGCCAGTAGACCTGGATGAAGTCGGTGACGCGACCGTGCACGAGCCGGTCGATCAGGTTGCCGAGCGCGCCGCCGATGATCAGCGCAATCGGCAACGCGGTGCGCCACTCGCCCCGCCGCATTCGCGCGAGCCACACGATCAGCCCGATGCTCACCGCCACCGCAAGACCGCCGAACAGCCACGTCTGCCAGCCGGACGAACCGGCCAGGAAGCTGAAGGCCGCGCCGCGGTTGAACGCCAGTGTCCAGTTGAGGACGTGCGGAATCACTTCGTGCGGCGTGTACGGGACCAGCGTGTTGCGCACGATGGTCTTGGTCACCTGGTCCAGCCCGATCACGACGGCCGACAGGGTCAACCACACCAGCGCGTTGGGCCTCGGAAGCTTGCTCAAACCGGTGTCCCTGGGTGACGTCAAAACGCGCATGATAACCGCGCGTCGTCGTTATCCGGCTCCAAGCGCAGCGCGCGCCGCGGGCAAAATCGCTTTGGTCCAGCGCGTGTACTGCTCGCCCGATGGATGCAGGCCATCGGCAGCCAGCTCGCCGGTCGCGTCCGGCACGCGCGAAATCGACGTCACGTCCACCCAGTGCGCTCCGGCACGCTTCGCCTCCGCCTGCGCGGCCGCGTTGAATGCGTCGATCCCGCGTGCAACGGTCGCAGCGGCGCGGCCTTCGCGGCGCGCGAACGGCGTCGCGCCCCAATCCGGGATCGAGATCGCGACGACGTGGCGCGCGTCACCGGCCAACTCGACGGCGCCCCGCAGCAATCCGCAAAACTGCGCGCGGTACTCGTCCAGCGGCCGACCGCGGTATTGGTTGTTGACGCCGACGAGCAGCGTCACCAGCGCGTAGGGCGGATCGAAGCTTGCGGCGTCCATCGCCGTCGCAAGCTCATCGGTGGTCCAACCGGTCTGTGCGACGATTTCCGGATCGGCAACGGCAACGCCCTGGCTGCGCAGGCGCGCGGCCAATTGCACCGGCCAGCGGTCCGCGGCAGCCACGCCTTCGCCAATCGTGTAGGAATCGCCCAGTGCGAGGAAGCGGCGCGGCATGGCATCTCACTCGAAGCGGCTGTTGTGGAGGTCGGGGCGCCTGACCGTGGCGATCACGGCCAAC
>JBOHYX010000286.1:0-3779 GCA_050738115.1 Rhodanobacteraceae bacterium | reverse complement strand
AGAGTTTGTGATTGCCAAAAATTGCTCACTCTCAGTGGGCAAATTTGGATTTTGGCGAACCTTCTGGTTGCGCAAGGTTGGAAACCCGGGTCAGAGTGCACTTTTGGACAGCCACGCCAAGTCGGGAACAAGCATCGTGGATCACCTGGTGTTGGCGACGGCGGTGCTGCCGTAAGCCAGCACGGGATGGTCGTCGCTGATGAGCAGGCGGGCGAAGTTGGGGTGATGAAGACTTTCTCACGGTCGACCTTGCTTTCGCTGAGCATGCCCAGCACGGCCAGTTGCCTGAGGTACACCGAAGCGGTCTGGCGCTTGGCGATGCCGCCCTCGATCAGGTTTTGGCCGGTTGCGCAATGGCGTGCCGGTGCAGCGCATCGAGGCGGATGGCCGGCGCAACGTGTTGCGCGTGCGGGTGATCGACTTCGTTCGATGGTGCCAACGGCTTGCTGGCGGTGCAGCAGTCACCGTGCACGGGCTGAAGGTACGCCGGCCGGACATGGTGTTGCCCGGACCGCCCAGCATCTGCATGTCGTTTTGGCGATGACGTCGGTGGTGTAGCGCTCGATGCCTTGCTTGTATTCTCAATGGAAATCGCGCGAACGCGTATCCAGCGAGCCGAGCAGCGCGGTCCAGTCGTGCAGGCGTTCGGCGATCAGGTGCTGTACGCCATGGCGGTTCTCCAGCCGGCCCTCGACGGCGAGCAAGCGCGATTCCAGCAGTTCGCGGCGCTGGCGTTGCGCAAGATCGTTCCATACGACCACATTGGTCATGCCGTCCTCGTCTTCCAGGGTCATGAAGATCACCCCGCTCTCGGTCTGCGGGCGCTGCCGCAGGGTGACCAGGCCGGCCGTGCGCACCTGCTGGCCGTTGGGGCAGCGCTTCAATTCCGTGGAACGCCGGCAGTGGCGCCGCGACAACATCGCACGCAGGAACGACAGCGGATGCGCTCCGAGCGTGGTGCCGGTCACCGCGTAATCGGTGCGGACCTCTTCCGCGCGGGTCGGCAGCGGCAGCGTGACCGTGGCTTCCTTGGTGGCCGGTGCCTCCGCGAACAGCGGCGGCGCGGTCTCTACGCCCGCAACCGTCCAGCGCGCCCTGTGTCGATGCCCCGCCAATCCGCGCAGCGCAGCGGCATCGGCGAGCAGGGATCGATGACGCGCATCCAATTCCGCACGTGCGCACAGGTCGGCTACGCCGGTGAACGCGCGTTGCTTGCGCGCGGCGACGATCGCGATTGCGGCATTCTCGCCAAAGCCGCGGATCATCCGGAAGCCCATTCGGATCGCCGGTTGTGCCGAAGCCGGGTTGCGATCCTCCAGCGAGCAATCCCAGCCGCTGTAGCGGACATCGACCGGCAGCACCCGGATGCCGTGGCGGCGCGCATCCTGCAGCAACTGGTCCGGCGAATAGAACCCCATCGGCTGCGAGTTGATGACCCCGCAGGCGAACGCCGCGGGCTCGTGGAATTTCAGCCAGCAACTGGTGTAGGTGATCAGCGCGAAACTCGCAGCGTGCGATTCCGGAAAACCGTAGCTGCCGAAGCCCTTGATCTGCTCGAACAAACGGTCGGCGTAGGCTTGGCTGTAGCCACGCGCGCGCATGCCAGCGGCGAGCCGCTCGCGGTGCGGTTCGAGTCCGCCGCGGCGTTTCCACGCCGCCATCGAACGGCGCAACTGGTCGGCTTCGCCCGGCGAATATCCCGCCGCGGCGATCGCGATCTGCATCACCTGTTCCTGGAACAGCGGCACGCCAAGGGTGCGCTCCAATACCGCCTGCAAGGCTTCGGAGGGATAGGTGACCTGCTCTTCGCCGTTGCGACGGCGCAGGTACGGATGGACCATGTCGCCCACGATCGGACCGGGGCGCACGATCGCCACCTCGATCACGAGGTCGTAGAAGCTCTTCGGCTTGAGGCGCGGCAGCATCGCCATCTGCGCGCGCGATTCGATCTGGAACACGCCGATGGTGTCGGCGCGCCCGATCATCGCGTACACGTCCGGATCCTTCGACGGAATGTCCGCCAGCTGCTGCATGTCGCGGCGGCCGGATGCGCGCAACAGGTCGAGCGTCTTGCGCACCGCGGTCAGCATCCCGAGCGCGAGGCAATCGACCTTGAGCAGGCCGAGCACGTCCAGATCGTCCTTGTCCCACTGGATCACGGTGCGGTCTTCCATCGCCGCGTTCTCGACCGGCACCAGCGTGTGCAGCGGGCGCTCGGACATCACGAAACCGCCGGGATGCTGCGACAGGTGCCGAGGCATGCCGACCAGTTGCACGGTCAGTGCCACCACCTTGCGCAGCAGCGGCGAGTCCGGATCGAAGCCGCGCTCGCGCAGGGTCGCGCCGAGCGACTCCGCGCCGCCCCAATGATCCATGCAGCGCGCCAGCCGGTCGACCAGGTCCGCCGGCAGCCCCAGCGCCTTGGCGACGTCGCGTATCGCGCCGCGCCCGCGATAACTGCTTGCGACCGCGGTCAGCGCGGCGCGTTCGCGGCCGTAGCGTTTGAACACGTATTGGATGACTTCCTCGCGACGTTCATGCTCGAAATCGATGTCGATGTCGGGCGGCTCGTTGCGTTCCTTCGACAGGAACCGCTCGAACAACATGTTCATCCGCGCCGGATCGATCTCGGTGATGCGAAGCGCGTAGCACACCGAGGAATTCGCGGCCGAACCGCGACCCTGGCACAGGATGCCGCGCGAGCGCGCGAATCGCACGATGTCGTGCACGGTGAGGAAATATGATTCGTAGCGAAGCTCGGCGATCAGCGCGAGTTCGTGCTCGATCAGCACGCGCGCCTTGTCAGGCACGCCGCCCTTCCAGCGCGTGCGCGCACCGGCCTCGGTGAGCTCGCGCAGCCACGTAGTCGGCGTGTGTCCCGCCGGCACCAGCTCGTGCGGATATTCGTAGCGCAGTTCTTCCAGGCGAAACGTGCACAGATCGGCGATGCGCAGGGTTTCATCGAGCAGTTCGCGCGGATGGATCGCGGCGAGCGCTTCGCGCGTGCGCAGATGTCGTTCGCCATTGGGATACAGGCGGTGCCCCGCTTCAGCGACGGTAGTCTTGTGGTGGATCGCGGTCAGCACGTCCTGCAGGGCGCGGCGGCTGCGCACGTGCATGTGCACGTCGCCTGATGCGACCAATGGCAAGCCGAGTCGTGCGCCGACGCTGCGCAATTGCGCGAGCCGCGCCGCGTCGTCCGCACCGCGATGGAGTTCCACTGCGAGCCAGGCACGTTCCGGGAAAAGATCGCGCGCCCAGGCGCCGTGCGCTTCGTCGATGTCGGCTGCCGGCACCCACAGCGCGATCAACCCATCGTTCTCGCCCTGCGCGAAGTCTTCGCGCAACGAACGGTACTCGCCCTTGTCTGCACGCCGGCGCGCACGCGTGATGAGCTGGCACAGCCGCGAATAGCCGGCTTGCGTCTGCGCCAGCAGCACCAGCTTCGGCCCATCATCGACTTGTATTTCGCTGCCGACGATCAGGCGCACGCCGGTTGCGCGCGAGGCTTCCAGCGCACGCACGATGCCAGCTAGCGAGCATTCGTCGGTGATCGCGAGCGCGTGATAGCCGAGGCGCTTGGCGCGCTCGAACAACTCCTGCGCGATCGATGCGCCGCGCTGGAAACTGAAGGCCGAGAGGCAGTGCAGTTCGGCGTAAGCCTCTTCCCCCTTCGGAACGAAGGGCGGAGCGAAGCGAACGCGCGCGCAGCGCGACCGAGGGGGATGGCTTTTCGGCTTGGCTGCGGCCGGCATCCCCCCGCCGAGCCTGCCACAGGC
>JBOHYX010000285.1:0-3781 GCA_050738115.1 Rhodanobacteraceae bacterium | reverse complement strand
GCAGGCGACGCCCGTTGTCGATGCTGCCGGGCTCGTCATCGACCGCATTCAGCAGCGTCGCCGTCGCGCGCAGGTTCCAGCCCGCGAGCTTGCCGCCGACCACGCCCTCGAGCCCGGTGATCCGCGCCCGGTCGATGTTCTGCGGGACGAATGCATTGTTGAGGGCGATCAGGTCGCGAATGTTGTCCCGGTACACGTCGATCGACCAATGGCCCCAGCCCGGCGTGCCGCGCAGCCCGACGTCGACGTTGCGCGAGCTTTCCGGCCTTAGGTCCGGATTGCTGAAGCCCGGGTAATACAGGTCGTTGAATGTCGGCGCGTGGAACGCCGTGCCGTAGCTCGCCGTGAGGCGCAGATCCTGCGCGAAATTCCGGCCCCACAGCAGGCTGCCGGTGGTCTTGCCGCCGAACTGGCTGTCGTGGTCGCGGCGTACGCTGGCCTGCAGCGATTGCGCACCAAAGCTGCGCAGCCACTGCGCGAACAAGCCGCTGTCGGTGCGGGTATCGACGTCGTACACCGTGCTGCCGGCGACGTGGTCGCGCTGCCAGTCGACGCCGGTCGTCAGCAGGCCGCCGGCGGCCGTGATGTCGGCCTGCAGCGATCCCACGTCGTGGCGGGTGTCGAAGGTGTCAACGTAGACGTCGTCGAGGTAATCGGACTCGAAGTCGGTGCTGGACCCCGCCCTGAGCGACAATTTCAGGTTTCCGTTCGGCTGGTAATGCAATTGTCCACCGAGCACCTGCGTGGAATAGGTATCCGAATTGCTGAACGTGCCGTCGTACTTGTTGAAGCCCTGCGAGCGGAACGCCATGCCGTCGGCACTCCACGCACTGTTGAACGTGTACGCGCCGTTCAGGGTCAGCGAGCTGTCGTGGTAGCCGTCGCGCCGGTCCGGTTCGTCGGCAAAGCACGCAACGCCAAGCTCCGCCGCGCCCACCCGGCAACCCTGGATGCCCCGGGTCTGGTCGTGGCCCGCCTGCACCGACACCCAGCCCTTGTCGCCGGCCGCCGAAAATCCGGCCGACGATTTCCAGTGCGAGTAACTGCCGACGCCCACGCTCGCGTTCGGCACGAACGTGCCCGGCGTGTGGCGCAGGAAAATCTGGATCACGCCGCCGATCGCGCCCGACCCGTACAGGCTGGAGAACGGCCCGCGCACGATCTCGATGCGCTGGATCTGGTCGACGGGAATGTCCTGGATCGCCGGAATGCCGGCGGTCGCCGAGCCGATCCGCACGCCGTCGACCAGCACCAGCACCTGGTCCGAGTTGGTGCCGCGCAGGAACATCGAGGTCACCGCGCCCGGGCCACCCTGGTTCGCGATCGCCATGCCGGGCGTGTCGTTCAAAAGATCCTGCAACGACGACGGCTGCAGCAGGTCGATTTCCGCGCGGGTGATGACGGTGACCGGCGCGAGGGTCTGGTCCACGGTCTGCGCGGTACGCGCCGCGGTGACCACGACCTGGTCGAGGGTCGGTGGCGCCTTCTGGGCGAACACCAAACCGGGAACGCACGGCAACGCGGCCAGCACCGAGCGGCCGAGCAAACGAAGATGGGTGGTCACGCAAGACTCCTGTCCGCGCCTGCCCGCGCGGTGTCGATGGGGCGAGGACAGGGGAAGGAGTGCGGCGGTGCGCGTGCTCGGCGCGACCCCGACAACGCCCGCCGCGTGTCCGGTTCTTGCCCTGGGGCCGGTCTCCGGGCTCGCGAGCGAAGACCCGGGTCATTCGAACCCGGAGTCTTCGGGAACCGCGCCTTCCCGGGCGTGCGCCCAGTGGCCAGATGCGGAACCTTTGCTCGCCTACCGTTGCGGGGGCAGCTCCGGAATGGACGTCCATTTGCCTGCGACGCCGTCACCGGATTCCCGTTTCAACCGCCGGCTTGCGCCGGCGATCACCATGGGGCGGGATGCATGGTAGCCGATCGGACGCGCGTGCGTCACGCGACCGTTCGCGCGATGCCACCTGCCCTTGTCCCGCCACGTGAACACGTCAAAGGGTGAACGTCGGCGCCACGCCCGATAGAGTTGACGCTTTGATCGCGCCGAGGGGCCATGCTGCGCAGGCTGCGTCCCGTCGCTTCGCTGCTGGTCGGCACCGGACTGCTGCTGATCGGAGTGGGGCTGCTGAATACGCTGATTCCGCTGCGCGGGATCGTGGCCGGCTACTCCGGGACGTTGCTGGGCGGCCTCACCTCGGCGTATTACGCCGGCTACTTCATTGGCACGTTCGCGATGCCGCCACTGGTGCGCCGGATCGGGCACATCCGCGCGTTCGCGTTCTGCGCGGTGTGCGCCGCCTGTGTGGTGTTGCTGCACGCATTCGGAAGCGACCCGGTCCTGTGGTTGTTGCTGCGGCTCGCGACCGGCGTCGTGCTGGTCGGCTTGTACGCGGTCATCGAAAGCTGGCTCAACGCGCAGGCGGACACGCGCCAGCGCGGCACCGTGTTTGCCGCGTACATGATCGTGAACCTCGCGGGCCTGGCGCTGGGCCAGCAGTTGCTGCGCGTCGGCGGACAGGCATTCGTGTTGTTCACGGTGGTGGCGCTCGCGGTGTGCGCGGCGACGCTGCCGGTCCTGCTGACGCGCCAGGCCCAGCCGCAACCCCAGGCCACGCCGAAGCTGCAACTCGGCTTGCTGTTCGGGGCGGCGCCCACGGCAGGTGCGGGTGCGCTGCTCTCCGGGCTCGCGATGGGTGCGTTCTGGGGCCTGCTGCCGGTGTACGCACGGCGCCAAGGCTTCGACACCGCGACCGTCGGCACCTACATGAGCATCGCGATCGTGGGTGGCGCGGCATTGCAGTGGCCACTCGGAAAAATGTCCGACCGCCACGACCGCCGCGCAGTGCTGGCGGGCGTCGCCGGTGCGGCCGCCGCGCTGGCGCTGGCGGCGCTGGCGATGGGCGGGCGCGAATGGATCGCGATGGCCCTGGTGTTCCTGTTCGGCGGGATGGCCTTCGCGGTGTACCCGATCGTGGTCGCGCACCTCGTCGAGCACGTCGCGCCCGACCACCTGATGGGGGCCAGCAGCAGCGTGCTGCTGGTGTACGGCGTCGGCTCGGCCGTGGGACCACTGGCGGCCGGGGCGCTGATGTCGGTGTTCGGGGCCTGGGCGCTATTCGGATGGTTCGCGCTGATCCACGCGCTGCTCGCGCTGTACGCGACATATCGCTGGCGCACGCGCCAACGCGAACCGACGCGCCTGCGCCGCTTCCTGCCGATGCTGCGCACGACCCCCGCAGCGATGCGCATCCTGCGCAACCCCACGAAGCCGCATGAGGAGATGTCGTGACGCTGGATGCGTACCAGATCGACATCAGCAACCGCATCGTGCTGTCGGGCAACCTCGTGGGCGACGCCGTGCAGGACTATCTCACCTCGGTCGGCATTCCGTTCGTGAGCGGCGGGCGCTTGTTCACCAACGGTGTCGATACGCGCACGCGCGGCGCCGACCTGATCGGCACGTGGCCGGTCCAGGTTTCGGGTTCGTGGCTCAAGTTCACCGGCGGCATCAACTGGAACCAGACCGACATCACCTCGATCAAGCCCAATCCGCCGCAACTCGGCCTGGTCGGACTGGTGCTGCCCGTGATCGACCGCGCCTCGCAAGGCCTCATGACCGTGGCGACGCCCCGCACCAAGGCGTTCGTCGGCGCCGACTGGGGCCGCGGCCACTGGGCCCTGCATGGCCAACTGACGCGCTATGGCGACTGGGAAACGCTGGGCTCGACGCCCGCGGGCGACCAGACCTACGGCGCGCGCGTGCTGCTGGATGCCTCGGCCA
>JBOHYX010000284.1:0-3800 GCA_050738115.1 Rhodanobacteraceae bacterium | reverse complement strand
CCTCACGCGACACTTTCGTGTTGGTGTCGCGTGAGGATTGCGTGCGTGCACCCAACCTCGTCGCCACGATCGAGGCCCAGCTTCCGGTGCGCCCGGCGCTGGATGCATACCTGAGTCGCCGCGACTGGCGGGCCGAACTGGCGCCGCTGGTACAGCGGCAGCACGCCGTGCAGCCGCGGCTCGCGAGCCTGCCATCGCTGTGGACGCACAACGACTGGCACATCTCGAACCTTTGCTGGAGCGCTGCCACCGGGAACGCCGTGATCAGCACCGTGATCGACTTCGGGCTGGCGGCGCGCACGTTCGCCCTGTACGACCTCGCGACCGCCATCGAGCGCAATGCCATTGCATGGCTGCATCTCGATCGCGGCGACCAGGCGATCTTCCCGGAAACCGCCGGGGCACTGGTCGACGGCTACGCGGAGGTGCTGCCTCTCACCGCCGGCCAGCGCGAGTTGCTGGCCGACTTGTTGCCGATCGTGCACATCGACTATGCGCTGTCGGAAATCGGGTACTACGAAGGGATCACGCATTCGCCCGCGCACGCCGACGTCGCCTGGTACACGTTCCTGCTCGGCCACGCTGCATGGTTCGATTCCCGGCCCGGTCGGGCGCTGCTGCGGGCGCTCGCCGGCGGCGCGTGAGGCGCGGCCGACTGACGGCATTACCACTGCGGCCGCGTTCGTGCTTCAATGGGCGCCTGAAGCGGGGGTGCCCGGAGCAACCGGGCTGAGAAACACCCTTCGAACCTGATCCGGTTTGCACCGGCGTAGGGAGCTTGCAAGGCAGCGGATTCGTCCGGATCGGCTGCCGCCGTCGCTTCGTCTACTGACCCACGACGACGACGATGAAGCTTACCTGGACCACCCTCCTGTTCGCGTTGCTGCCACCGCTGGCATCCGCTGCCGCGACGCAACCGCCGCCCAGGCACTTATCCAAGCCCACCCCCCTCGCGACCATCACGGTCACCGGCCACGTCCTGCGCAACCCGCGCGATACCGGCGTCCAGGCCTACGGCAACGCTTCGCTGCAGGACACGCCCGCGACGGTGACGGTGATCGACCGCGGGCAACTCGATGACGCGCAGGTCGGCTCGCTGCGGCAACTCGTGCCGCTGGATGCTTCGCTGGGCGACAGCTACGCGCCGGTCGGCTACTACGACGACATCTCGATCCGAGGCTATCCGCTCGACCTCGCGACCGGCCTGCGCATGAACGACCTTACCATCGCCGGCGAACAGCGGTTCGGCATGGAGGACGTGCAGCAGGTCCAGATCCTGCAGGGACTCGCCGGGATCGACGCCGGGGTCATCGAGCCGGGCGGTGTCGTGAACTTCGTGACCAAGCGTCCGGCGGACGTGCGCACGTTGACGCTCGGCACCGATTCGCACGGTTCCCGCAACGTCGCGCTCGATCTCGGCGACTGGCTGACGCCGAAGTTCGGCGTGCGCGTCAATCTCGCGTCGACCGACACGCATTCGTACGTGCAGCACGCGGACGGCCGCGGCAGCTTCGGCTCGCTTGCGGCCTACTGGTACATCAGCCGCCGCGCGACGCTGGAGCTCGACAGCAACTTCGGCGACAGCGAACAGCGCTCGGTATCGGGCTACCAGTTGCTCGGCGGCACGGTCATCCCGGCCCACGCCGATCCGACCCGCATGCTCGGTTTCGAACCGTGGCAAATGCCGGTCCGGATCCACTCGGCCAACACCAGCGTACGCTTCAGCTACGCGTTCGACGACGCGTGGCGACTGCGGCTCGCCGCCGGCCACAGCCGCAGCGAGATCGACGACAACGTGGCCTTCGCCTACGGCTGCTTCTTCAATCCCGTTTGCGAGAACGGCCCGCCGCAGACGGGCGCGTACTTCGCGCCAAACGGCGACTACGATGTCTACGAGTTCCGCAGCCCCAACGAAACCTACAGCGACAACGAGGCGCGCGCGGCGCTGCACGGGCATTTCACGATCGCCGGCGTGCCGCAGGACCTGACCGCGGGCGTGAGCGCGTTCCATCGCGCGACCGGCGGTCGCGCCTGGGTGTTCGACTACGTCGGCACTGCCAACATCGCCGACGCCGAGCCGCCGTTCTTCCCACTGACGCCGAACCAACCGGGTCCGTGGGTGCGCGAGTTCGAAAGCTGGCAGCACAGCGTGTTCGCGCTGGACCGGCTGCATTTCGGAAGCCAGTGGCAGGTGTTCGTGGGCGCGCACGCGACGCGCCTCAGCGACCAGTCGTGGGACATGACCGGCGCGTTCCAGGGCGCCGCGCGGCTCACGAAAACCTTGCCGCAAGTAGCGGTGCTGTGGCAGCCGATCCCGGCGCTGACCGCGTACGTGAGCTACAGCGAAGGCCTGTCGCTCGGCTTGCAGGCGCCGTACTGGGCCAGCAACGCGGGCGTGACGCTGGGGCCGCGGCTGTCGCGGCAGGTCGAAGCGGGCGCCAAGTACCAATGGCATCACGCACTCGACCTCGGTATCGCGCTGTTCCGGATCCACCAGCCATACCAGTTCGCCCAGCCCGACGACACGGCCGCGGGGTTTACGTTCGTGCAACGCGGCAACCAGGTGAACACCGGCCTCGAGTTGTCCGCCAACGGGCAGGCCAGCGACAACCTCGCGATCCACGCTAGCATCAGTGCCATCCACGGGATCGCGCAAGGCACCGGCACGCCCGCCTACGACGGCCATCAGGTACAGAACGTACCGCCGCTGCGCGCGAGCATCGGCATCGACTATCGCCTGCCCGCGTGGCCGCGGCTCACGTTGTTGGGGATCTGGCGCTACGCCGCGCCGAACGTCGCTACACCCGACGGGAAGGTGCGCGTCGGCGCCTGGAACGTGTTCGACGCCGGCCTGCGCTACACGACCGCATGGGGCCGGCACGCGGTCGTCTGGCGACTGATGGTCGACAATCTGTTCGATCGCTTCTACTGGCGCGATACCGGCAGTTCCGGCGGCGACAGCTATCTGTTTCCCGGCGCGCCGCGGCTCGCGCGCCTCAGCGTGAGCGTCGACCTGTGATGGTCTACGTCGAACTCGTCGCGGCGATCGTGAGCGCACTCGGGGTGTGGCTAACCGCCTTGCGGCGACTGTCGAGCTGGCCCGTCGGGCTGGTCTCGGTGATCCTGTACGCGTGGGTGTTCGTCGACGCGCGGCTGTATTCCGACGCGCTGCTGCAGGGCATCTTCGGCGTCATGATTCTGTACGGCTGGGCCCACTGGGCGAAACGCCTCGACGACAGTGGCCAGGTGCAGGTGGCCGCGCTGCCTGCTGGACCTGCGTCGCTGAACCTGGTCGTCGGCGCAATCGGCGCCGCGGTGCTCGGCTACCTGATGCACCGCTGGACCAACGCCGCGCTGCCGTGGCTGGACGCAGCGCTGACCTGTTTCAGCCTGGTCGCGCAGTGGTGGCAGGCGCGTCGCCACGTCGCCGCGTGGTGGCTGTGGATCGTCGTCGACGTGATCTACGTCGGCGAATACATCTACAAGGACCTGCGGATCACCGCGCTGCTGTACGCCGGGTTCGTCGTACTGGCGGTACTGGGATTGCGCAGATGGCAAACCCCACCTCAACCGAGGGAAGGCGCCATCCCTTCCGACCGACGCTGCTGACGCTGCGCGCCGCGAGCAGAAGATCACGGCGCGTCCGGCCGGGGTGTCGCCAGCCGCACCGATGCCTCCAGCATCAGCGCGTGCACGAATGCCTGTGGCAGGTTGCCGCGAAGCTGGCGCTGCTTGACGTCGTATTCCTCCGAGTATAGCCCCGGCGGTCCGCACGCGGCGCGGTTGCGCTCGAAGTAGCG
>JBOHYX010000283.1:0-3801 GCA_050738115.1 Rhodanobacteraceae bacterium | reverse complement strand
GGATGGACCCGCGCCGCGAACGGCCCGTGCTGATGCGCGACGTGTGCTTCATCGCCGATGTCGCCACCCTGCCGCGCTGGATCCGCGTGAGCGAGGCGATCGATTTCGTCGCCGGCGTGCACCCGCGGTTCGATCGCGCCAAGTGCGAGCGCTTCCTCGCGCGCACCAAGCTCACCGCCAGCCAGCGCGTGCGCGAAATGTCCAAGGGCATGATCGTGCAACTGCACCTCGCGATCGTGATGGCGATCGATGCGCGCCTGCTGGTGCTGGACGAGCCCACGCTCGGCCTCGACATCCTCTACCGCAAGCAGTTCTACCAGAGCCTGCTGGAAGACTACTTCGACGAGAACAAGACGATCCTCATCACCACCCACCAGGTCGAGGAAGTCGAACACATCCTCACCGACCTGCTGTTCATCCGCGATGGCAAGATCGCGCTGGCCGCCACGATGGACGAAATGGGCGCCCGCTTCGCCGAGGTACTGGTCGCCCCGGACCAGGTCGAAGCCGCGCGCGCGCTGAAGCCCATGGACGAACGGGCGGCGGTGTTCGGCAAGAGCATCTTCGTCTACGATGGCGCCGCTCCGGAACACCTGGCGGCGCTGGGTGAGGTGAAGCGGCCGTCGGTATCGGACCTGTTCGTGGCCATCATGAAAGGGACGTACGCATGAACGCGATCGTCAAGACCCCATTCGCCTGGCTGCTGAAGCGCGAATACTGGGAATCGCGGCGCCGGTTCCTGTGGAGTCAGGTGGCCGCCGCCTGCGTAATCCTCGCGATCACCATCCTCGGCATCATCGCCAGTGAAGTGTTCAAAGGGCAGGTCACCGCGGACGGCGCGGTACACATGGGCGGCACGAACCTCAACCAGATGCTGCAGATGGCCTTGACCCATGACATCTCCCAGCTGGTCACGGCGCTCGACATGACGTTGTTGCTGTTCGGCTTCATTTCCTCGATCGTGCTGTTCTTCGTGGTGTTTTTCTACCTCCTGGGTTCGCTGTACGACGACCGCCGCGACCGCAGCATCCTGTTCTGGAAATCGCTGCCCGTTTCCGATACCGCGACCGTGGGCTCCAAAATCATCACGGCCGTCATCATCGCGCCGCTGATCGCAGTGTTCGTGACGCTCGCGGGGTATATCGCCGCACAAATCATCATGAGTGTCTGGTTCCTTGCGCACGGCATCAATCCGTTCGGCCTGCTCTGGGCGCACGTGCAACCGTTCTCGGTGTGGTTGCACCTGCTCGCGATGATCCCGGTGAACGCGGTATGGGCGCTGCCCACCGTGGGTTGGCTGCTGCTGTGGTCCGCAGCGGTGCGCAGCAAGCCTTTCCTGTGGGCGGTGGTGATCCCGATCGTCGCCGGCGCGCTGAACTTCTGGATCGGCCTCCTGGGACTGCCGCACGCGAACGATCAGTTCTTCTGGATCAACCTGGTCGGTCGGGCATTACTCAGCATCATCCCGGCCGGCTGGATCACACCCAACGCCCAGCAGCTTGGCTTCCACTTCGCAAGCAGCGATCAACTCGACGCGATCAGCTGGACATCGATGAGTCACGCCTTCACAACGCCGCAGATGTGGATCGGCGCCGCGGTCGGCATCGCGCTCATCGCCGCCGCGATCTGGTTCCGCCGCTGGCGGGATGAAGCGTGAAAGCACGCGGGAGGCAACCATGAACAGGTTCCTGGCGCTCGGTGCAATGTTCCTGATGACCGCAACACTTGCAGCGTGCTCGCACGGCGGTGTCATCGTCGCGGGCGGGGAGGTCATGGACTTCGACAATGCCGGGCTGGTGCTGCACGCGTCCGGCCGTCCGGATGCGCACGTCAGCCGTGACGGCGGCTTCAGCATCGGCAGCCATGCGGTGGCGGTGACGCCCGCGCAGCGTCAGTTGCTTCGGCGCTACTACGCGGAGGCGCGCGTCACCGTGAACGCGAGCACCGTGATGGAAAAGCAAGGATTCGCGATGGCCGCCGACGGCATCGGCAGCGCGATCGGCTCCATCTTCCACGGCAACGCATCCTCGACAGACAAGCAGATGAACGCCCTGTCGCGCACCATCGAGCGCGAGGCCAGCGCCGTCTGCGCGGACGTCAAGGCGCTCGGCGCTACCCAGAATGCGATCGCGGCGGAACTTCCCGCATTCGCGCCGTATGGATCGTCCAACCGGTTGACGTGCGAGGTCACGATTGGCCCGGGGCGCAGCGGTGCTGAATCGAGACGCTTCACCTACACGTTGCGGAAGGCCCGCAGCTCGCATGCGACGCCCAATCACGCGCCCGCCACCGTTTCGACCCAGATCCCCGCCGCCACGTCGACCCAACCATGAGCACCCGTACCATCTCCATCCTTTGCACCGCTGCGAGTCTTGCGCTTCTCGCCGGATGCAGCGCTGGACAGTCGTCGGCGACTCCAACGGCATCCAGCGCGCCTGCATCGTCATCGAACTCGCGCTGATCGCCCGCGAGATCGACCGCGCTCTCGATCGTGCCAGCACGGAACTGACCACCAGGAACATCACGATCTCGCACCACGACGGCAACATCACCGAACCCAAGGCCGAGATCACGCCCGCCGGCGACTTGCTGATCGCCGGCAAACCGGTCGCACTCACGCCCGCGCAGCGCAAGGACGTGTTGGCGTATCGCCAACAATTGATCGAGATGGGCCGTCAGGGAATCGCCGTCGGCAGGCAGGGCGCCACGCTCGGCTTGCACGCGGCCACAGAAGCGTTGGCTGCCGCGTTTTCGGGCCAATCCGAACAACAAATTCGTGCGCACGTCGAGGCCAACGCATCAGGGATTCGCCAAGCCGCAGACAAAATGTGTGCCGAGATGCCAGCGTTGATGGCCAGCCAGCAAAGACTCGCCGCCGAGGTTCCGCCATTCAAACCCTACGCGGATCTCACGCCAGCCAGGATCAGGCAATGCCGAGCAGACGTGTCGAAGCACGGAGGCGACGATTGAAAGTTCAACTCGGTTCGTGCGATCGCAAAGGCCATCGGGGGCGGCCCGGGCTGACGTCATTTCCCGCGGATTCCGCCCTTGGTCAGTTCCAGCGGATCGAGGAGTTTCTTCAGCTCCGCTTTGGACAAACCGGTGGTTTCGAGCGCCACGTCCATGATCGGACGTTTTTCCTTGTACGCCTTTTTCGCCGTCGCCGCGCCTTTCTCGTAACCGATCACGGGATTCAGCGCCGTCACCAGGATCGGATTCAGCGCGAGTTTCTCGTCCACGTGCTGCTTGTTGACCTTGAACCCGGCAATCGCCTTGTCGGCGAGTAGTCGCGACGCGTTCGCAAGGATGGTGATCGACTGCAGCAGGTTGTAGGCGATCATCGGGATCATCACGTTCAACTGGAAGTTGCCGCCTTGGCCGCCGATGGTGATCGCCGCGTCGTTGCCGATGACCTGCGCGCACACCATCGTCATGGCTTCCGGAATCACCGGGTTGATCTTGCCCGGCATGATCGAAGATCCCGGCTGCAGTGCGGGGAGCTCGATTTCGCCGAGGCCGGCGAGCGGCCCCGAGTTCATCCAGCGGAGGTCGTTGGAAATCTTCATCAGCGAGCACGCCAGCACCTTCAACTGGCCCGACAGCTCGACCGCCGCATCCTGCGACGCCAAGCCCTCGAAGAAATTGTCCATCGGGCTGAACCGCACCCGCGTCGCCTTCGACAACTCGCGGCAGAAGGCCCGCGCGAAGCGGGGATCGGCGTTGATGCCCGTACCGACCGCGGTGCCGCCCTGCGGCAGTTGTTGCGTCCGCTTCAGCGAGTCCCCGATGCGCGCGATCCCC
>JBOHYX010000282.1:0-3830 GCA_050738115.1 Rhodanobacteraceae bacterium | reverse complement strand
GCCGTGAACAACTCCGTCATCGCATCCGTCATCACGCTCGCCTGCTTTCCTCGAAGAGCGCGCATCGAACCCGATTCCGTTACCTCACGTCAAGCCCGCTGTCCACCACACCAAACGTCATAGACCCGACAATTGGCATGCGCCCGCGTCAAACGCTGCATGAAAGGCGACAGGTTCGCGTTGTCGGGCCTGAAAGCGGTGGTGACGACACGGCCGAGTACGACCAGTCGGGTGCGCATCACCTCCATCAGCACGATCAGAGCAAGCGCCCACGCAATAAGCGCCGTCAATACCCACACCGAAGGACTCAGCATGATGTGATCTCCCCATTGGCCCTTGGACGCTATGCTAACTGGGCCAGACGGCCAGCGGCAACGCTTCACATGCACTGCAGCCGCGATGGACGGATCATGGCGACTCGAGCGGGGTTGATGCGATGCGCACCATCCATGACTGGTTCGGCAGCTACGCCGCCGACCACCAAAACCCGGTCAACCGCGCGATCCACTGGCTGTGCGTCCCGACGATCATGTGGGCGGTGATCGCGGCGCTGTGGGCGGCCCCGTCGACCACCGCGTGGACGCAGCAGGGCGCATGGGCGGTCCTCGCAATGTTCCTGGCATTCCTGTTCTACCGCAGGCTTTCGCGCAACCTCGCCTGGGCGATGGCAGTCGCGTTCGTCGTCAGCGGCGCGATCGCGTGGGTGCTGTACGGCGCACTTGGCCCGCGTGGGCTGCTGATCCTCGCTGCGGTGCTGTTCGTGCTGGCGTGGATCGGTCAGTTCGTCGGCCACGCCATCGAAGGCCACCGACCGGCGTTCCTCGACAACATCGTGCAACTGCTGATCGGCCCGGCGTGGCTGATGGGCAAGCTGCTGCGGCGGATGGGGATTGCGTATTGAGCGTTGTGAGGTTCAAAAGTTGATCTCTCCTTCAGCGCCGAAGCATCAACATCTTGTTGTCATTCCGGGGGCTGCGCAGGCTTCATCGCGCAGCAACCCGTAATCCAGCTTTTTGCTCCAGGTAAATCGAGAACTGGATTCCGGGTTCCCGCGCCGGTAGAGCTGGCGCGGGCCCCGGAATGACAAGCTCCTCTTTGAACCCAACCGACACTTCCGGATCGGCATCCACGCCAATCAGCCGCCCAAGTCGCGATTGAGCAACCCCGCCAGCCGCGCGCCGGCTTGCCGCAACCGCTGCTCGGCGATCGGGCGCTCGCGTGCAACATACGCCGCATCGATGAACCGCGACGCCGGGTAGACGCCGCCATCGCGATCGATGCGACAGCTTTCCTCCGCCCATTGCGCCGGCGTGCCGCCCGCCGCAATCGGCGCACGTTCCGCCTCAAGTTTGTGCGTGTAGGCCGCTGCAGACAGGTGCGCACTGTTGAGCATCAGCGAATCCCAGACCTTGTGCAGATTGGTGCCGCGCCCGCGCCAGCGCACCTGGAAGTCGTTGCCGCCGGCGTCGTCCCGGTAATCGGCGTGCAGCGGCTGATGCACGTCGCCCACGAAATGCACGACGAACGCCAGCGCCTGCGCGCGTTGCGCGGGTGGATTCGCGCGGTTTGCGAGGATCGCCGAGTACTTGTCGATGGCCGCGACCGCGCAGTCCCCCCTGCGGCAGTCGCGCGGCGGATCGTAGATGCAATCGGCGGAATGGAAGTTGACGTAGTGCAGGCGCTTCGTGCGCCGGAACAGCGCCGGGTCGGTGTCGCGCAACCGGTCCGCCCAGTTCGCGACCTGCGACAGGTCGCGTGCGCCCGTCACGGCCAGCAAGCGCGCAACCTCGGCCCGCGCCGCGGGCGTCAGTTGCGCTGCGGCCAGGTCGGCCACGATGCGGTGGCCAAGCGGTCCCCATGCGAACGCCGCGGGCGCCCACAGCAACAAGCCGGCAAGCACCCACGGCAGCCCACGACGGCGATGTGCCCGACGCACGGGTAACCCCTTTTTCGGCGCGACGCGAACGCGTGAGTTTGCCACGGGCGGTGCCGCCTGCGGCCATGAAGCGCTGCCGCAAACCGGCTAAAATCGTGGGTTCATACCCATCTTGCAAAGGATTACACCATGGCGATCAAGGTCGCGATCAACGGCTACGGCCGCATCGGCCGCAACATCCTGCGCGCGCTGTACGAGTCCAACCGCACCGGCGCGATCCGCATCGTCGCGATCAACGACCTCGGCGACGCCGAGACCAACGCGCACCTTACCCAGTACGACACCGCGCACGGCAAGTTCCCGGGCACGGTCGGCGTCGAGGGCGGCGATCTCGTCGTCAACGGCGACCGCATCAAGGTGTGCGCCGAGCGCGACCCGGCGAAGCTGCCATGGAAGGACCTCGCTGTCGACGTGGTGATCGAATCGACCGGCCTGTTCACGCAGCGCGAAAAGGCCGAAGCGCACCTCAAGGCCGGTGCGAAGAAGGTGTTGATCTCGGCACCGGGCAAGGGCGTCGACGGCACCTTCGTGTTCGGCGTCAACCACGACAAGATCAAGCCGAGCGACGCCATCATTTCCAACGCGTCGTGCACCACCAACTGCCTCGCGCCGCTCGCCAAGGTGCTGAACGACAAGATCGGCATCGTGCACGGCATCATGACCACGGTGCACTCCTACACCAACGATCAGGTCCTGACCGACGTCTATCACAAGGATCTGCACCGCGCGCGCGCCGCGGCGATGAACCAGATCCCGACCAAGACCGGCGCGGCCACCGCGGTGACGCTGGTGCTGCCCGAGCTCGAGGGACGCCTCGATGGGTTGTCGATCCGCGTCCCGACCATCAACGTGTCGCTGGTCGACTTCACGTTCGTGGCCAGGCGCGCGACCGACCAGGACGAGATCGACGCCGCGATGAAAGAGGCGGCGGACGGCAAGATGAAGGGCGTGATGGCCGTCAACACCAAGCCGCTGGTGTCGAGCGACTTCAACCACGACTCGGCATCATGCACCTACGATGCGACGCAGACGCGCGTGATGCAGGGCACGCTGGTCAAGGTGCTGGCGTGGTACGACAACGAGTGGGGGTTCTCGAACCGCATGCTCGACATGGCGGAGGCGTTCGCGAAGGTGCGTTGACGCGCGGCGCGTCGTCGCGCAAGCTCCAGTGACCCTGAACCCGCAGCGGCAACGCTGCGGGTTCGGCTTCTGGGGCGCACGACATCCCTGATTTTTCCGCGTCTTCCGCTGCGCTTGACGCATCGACGTCCCTGTCGTTTTCCGCCCGCCTCCCCGGGGCGCGGGATTCGCTCGCCTTCGGCGAGCGGTCGCCGGCGAGGCCGGCTCCTACAGATCCCGCTCTATGTAGGAGCGCGCCTGCGCGCGATTTGTTCGCACAGCGAGCCATGTAGCTCGCTCGCGCAGCGAGCGAAACCGCTCTCGACGAGGTCAGCCGAGCGCCTTCAACGCCGACGCGTAATCCGGCTCGTGCGTGATGTCGTCCACCATCTGCGCGTGGATCACCTTGTCGTGCTCGTCCAGCACCACCACCGCGCGGGCGGCAAGCCCGGCGAGCGGCCCGTCGGTCATCGCGACGCCGTAATCCTTCAGGAACTCGCGGCCGCGCATCGTCGACAGCGTCGTGACGTTCTTGATCCCCTCGGCGCCGCAGAAGCGCCCCTGTGCGAACGGCAGATCGGCCGAAATGCACAGCACGACCGCGTTATTGAGACCCGCCGCGTCCTGGTTGAAATGCCGCACCGAGGCCGCGCATACCGGCGTATCCACACTCGGGAAAATGTTGAGCACCTTGCGCTTGCCTGCGAAATCGGCCAGCGATTTCTCCGACAGGTCGCCGGCGATGAGCTTGAAAGGATGCGCCTTGTCGCCGACC
>JBOHYX010000281.1:0-3847 GCA_050738115.1 Rhodanobacteraceae bacterium | reverse complement strand
GTGCTCGCCTACCTGTCGGAGTTTCCGCTTGGTCGTTATGCGGGCGCGCGCCGGGCAGCGCGGCATGGCTGACGTCGTATACGAATCCGTGCTCACGTGCCCCCGCTGCGGGTACGCGGAGCGCGTTCGGATGCCGGGTCGCGCGTGCATCTTCTTCCATGAATGCGGGAACTGCCACGCATTGCTGCGCCCGCAACCGGGCGATTGCTGCGTGTTCTGCTCGTACGGATCGGTGCCGTGTCCGCCGGTGCAGCGACGCAACGCCAGGTGCGTGGGCAGTCGTCACAGCGAGGCGCGAGGCCAGCGTCGCGCCGCGGCTCATCCGCGCGGACCCCACGTCCAGTAAAGCCCGAGGTACGCGACGGTGTGTCGGGCGCCCGCGATGCTGCGACCGGCCGAGAACAGCAGGCTGAAGCCCGGCGTGAAGTTGAGGTAGCCGCCGGCGTTCAGGACCGTGTAGCCCGGCTGGTCCGCGGCCAACGGCGCGACACCGCGGTTGTACTCGATCGCGGGGCCGGCGATCGCGCTGCTCCCATCGGCGTGGTCGAGCGTGCCGAAAATGTAGAACTCGTTGTGCCGGTACGGAACCGGTACGGGGTCGTCGGTGAGGAACGGCGGACCCGCGATGGCGGGAGCGTTGACCGCGAGTATGGCGGCGGCCGACCACACGCAGCGCGTGGCAAGTCTTCGCATGCCGCCTCCCGAACGAAAACCACGCCCCACGATAACGTCCGCGACCGTGAGGATTCCGTCCACGCTCGCGGCTTGGCCTGCGCACGGGATTCGGCGCGGCGCCGCGGTGATGCATACTGTGCGCGGCATACGGCGCGCGCCTGCAAGGGGCAGGGTTCCGGCCCGGCAGCGCCCAGCGTCGCGGGTGGGTGTCGCGGCGTCCGCGGCCGTCTCATTCGCGGGAGGGGAACATGAAACGATCAGTGGTCCGTGGTGTAGTGGCGATGGGTCTTGCGGTCGCGGCGTTCGCGGCAGCCGCCGCGCCCGCGGGGTCGGCCGCGGCGTTCGATGGCTACGCCAGCATCGCGACGCTGCAGCGGCAAATGGCGGACGGTCAGGTCACCGCGCAGCAACTGGTCCGCGACTTCACCCGGCGCATCGACGAGTTGGATCAGGCGGGGCCGCGGGTCAATTCGGTGATCGAATTGAACCCTGACGCGCTCGGGATCGCGAAAAAAAGCGACGCGGACCGCAAGCAGGGAACGCACGGCCCGCTGTGGGGCATTCCGGTCCTGCTGAAGGCCAACATCGACACCGGCGACAGGATGCCGACGACCGCGGGCTCGCTGGCGCTGCTGGGTGCGCCCGCCCCGCGCGACGCAACGGTCGCCGCGAAACTGCGCGAAGCCGGTGCGGTGATCCTCGGCAAGACGAATCTGTCCGAATGGGCGAACTTCCGCTCGACGCGCTCGACCAGCGGCTGGAGCGGGCGCGGCGGCCTTACGCGCAATCCCTACGTGCTCGATCGCACCGCCTGCGGCTCGAGCTCCGGTTCGGCGGCGGCGGTGGCTGCGGGATTCGTGACGGTCGCGATCGGCACCGAGACCAACGGCTCGATCATCTGCCCGTCGGCGGCCAACGGTGACGTGGGCATCAAGCCGACCGTCGGCCTCGTGAGTCGCGCCGGCATCGTGCCGATCAGTTCGACCCAGGACACCGCGGGCCCGATCGCGCGCGACGTGCGCGATGCCGCGATCGTGCTGACCGCGATCGCCGGCAGCGATCCGCGCGATCCGGCGACCAGGGACGCCGACCGGCACGCCACCGATTACACGAAGTTCCTCGATGCGGACGCGCTCAAGGGCAAACGCATCGGCGTGGTGCGTGAACTTGCGGGCGACAACCCGGACGTGACGAAGCTGCTGGATGAGACCATCGCGGTGCTCCGCGCGCACGGCGCGACGGTGGTCGACCCCGTGAAGATCCCGCACGTCAACGACTACGGCAAGGCCGAAATGACCGTGCTGCTGTATCAGTTCAAGCACGACATCGATGCGTACCTCGCGACGCGCAAGGGGCTGAAGGTGCACACGCTTGCCGACCTGATTGCGTTCGACAAGGCGCACGCGGCCGAGGAAATGCCGTGGTTCGGGCAGGAGCTCTTCACCGAGGCCGAAGCCAAGGGGCCGCTGACCGACAAGGCCTACACGGATGCGCTGAAAAAGCTCGAGACGCTGGCCGGTCCCGAAGGGATCGATGCGGCGATGAATGCCCATCATCTGGATGCGCTGCTGGCGCCGGCGCAGGATCCCGCGTGGCGGATCGACTTCGTGAACGGCGATCCCAATCTGCCTTCGGCCTCCGGCCCTGCCGCGGTGGCAGGCTACCCGTCGATCACCGTGCCGGCGGGTTTCGTGCACGCGCTGCCGGTCGGGATGCTGTTCTTCGGGCGCAAGTGGAGCGAACCGACGTTGATCGGAATCGCCTACGCCTATGAACAGGCGACGCGCGCGCGGCGGAATCCGACCTTTGTGAAAACCGTCCCATCTCCACCTGGGATCGATCCGTGGACGGAGAAATCCGCGGCGTCGGCGCAGCGGTCCAGAGACCACACAATCGGCAGTGCGACCGGCCACTGAGGCAGCCCTGATATTGCTCGTCATTCCGGGGCCGCCGCAGTTCCATCGCGGCGGAACCCGGAATCCAGCTTCCGCCGCGAATGAAAGAAGAGCTGGATTCCGGGTTCTGCCCGCAGAAGACGCGGGCAGCCCCGGAATGACGACCTGAGAATCGGGGCTGATCAGGAACCGTGAAGCTATTTGCGGGAGAGGGGGTCATTCATCGCCGCGTACTCGAGTCTCTATCGCCTCCGAGCGGCTCTGCCGGGGACTCGGAATTCACTTCATCGAAGGGCTCTGCTGCGCTGTCGCCGTCGCGCTGGCTTCGTGCGCCGCCAGCGCCGCGGCCTTCGGCCACAGCGGTTCGAGCTTGTTGCGCAGCCGCAAATCGGCGATGTTGCGCATGCCCTCGTCGAGCTGCTGTTGCACGAAGGTTTCGCGCGCGGGCGGTGCATCCGGCGCGCGGGTGAGGCCGGCCAGTTGCGGCGCAACGAGCTGGGTCAGCGCGAAATAATCGTCGCCCGGAATGCGGGCCTGCTCGAGCACCATGCCGGGAAGCTGCCAGGCCGCGGCGTTGCGCCTCACCGGCTGGTCCATGTGCGCGGTGTCGATCAGGATGTACGGCACGGTCTGGGTGAGGAAGCCCTCGCCGTTGCGGAAACCGGCCTGCTCATACGCCGACACCAGCGCGGGCAGGTGGTCGCCGAAGAACAGGACCAGGGTGCGGCGCTTGCGCGCGGCGAGCGTGGCGACCAGCCGCCCGAGCTGCTGGTCGGCATGCTGCATGTGGTAGATGTAGTTCTGGAGTTCCAGCCTGCCCTGCGGATCGGTGATGCCGGCCGGCAGCGGAATCGCATCGCGCACGCGGGTGTCGATGCCGGGACTTTCCTCGTAGGGTCCGTGCGCCTCGATGCTGATGCCGAGCACGAACCGCGGCGGCCCGGTATCCGGCAACTGGCGCAGCAATTCGTCGGTGAACGACTTGTCGGACATGTACTTGCCGTCGAGCGCCGCATCGTCCGGCGGGAAATCGCTGATCGAGAGAAACCGGTCGAAGCCGAGCTCCTTGAATGCCTCCGTTCGGTTCCAGAATCCCGGGTTGTTGCCGTGCACGGCCAGCGTCGTGTAGCCCTCGCCGTCCAGCAGCCGCACGATGCCGAGAATGGCTTTCTGGTGGATCTGCAGGTACGGAAACTGCACGCTCGGGAACCAGCGCAGCGACAGCCCGGTGAGCACCTCGAACTCGGTGCGGATGGTGCCGCCACCGAAGGTCGGCA
>JBOHYX010000280.1:0-3853 GCA_050738115.1 Rhodanobacteraceae bacterium | reverse complement strand
CTTCGCGGGATAAGCGGAGGCGTCGCCGTGGTGAAACGCTGCGAGCAGGCGCATCGCACTGTGCAGGCACGCCCGGTGACGCGCGCGCATCCCGCGATCCAGCAGCAGCATGCGCATGTCCGGGCCACTCAGCAGCGGATAGACGACGCAGGCGCGATCGATGCGCTCGGGACGACACACTCGGTCGGCGAGGGTGCCGAGGAATCGCAGGTCGTTGTATTCGCGCGTCGCGGTGCGGGTGCACTCCGGGTCGTCGAGGTCCTGCAGCGGGTCGTCGCCCTTGCGCACGATCTTGTAGAAGTGCCCCGCGGTCGCTGCCACCCACGACTCCTTCCTGCGCGCAAACCGGAGGGTTTCGATCCGGTCGGGCGATGGCGCGAGGGTGCTCATCCCGTTTTGCCCATCGCGGGCGCGCGCGAGTGCCGGCGCCCACGTGCCGGCGTGCGCGGATGCGTCAGGTGAGGCCGGCGACCAGTGGCTGGACGTCGCTGCCCGGGCCGACCTGGCCTTCGGCGACGAAACGGCCGTTCTCGAGGCGGAAGATGTTCGACTGCTCGGCGGGGCGGTTGTCGATGACGGCGAGGCGGCCGCTGTCCTTCAGCGCCGCCCGCAGGTTGCGCAGGGCATCGACGATCCTGACATCGGCGAAGTAATCGCGGTTGAGGATGTTGGCCGCAATCACGAGGTCTGCCTTCTCGAACGGCCACGCTTCGAAAATGTCGTAACGCTCCACGCGGACGCTGTCGCCGCGGCGCGGCAGCAGCGCACGATTCATCAGCGGTACCTTGCGCACATCGCGGCATTTGGCTTGGTCGAACCCGGCGAACAGGTTGCGCACGATGCCCGATTGGGCGCGGGAGTCCTCGGCAGGCTCGTTGTAGATGACGAAGAAGCGGTTGGCGAACATGAACGGCGCGTAGCCTTCATCGCAGAAGAATACGCCCTTGCGCGTGATGCAGGCGTAAGCCTCGACGTGCCGGTCGGTCACGTAATAGCGGGCGAAGCGGACGGCCTGCATCACGCTCAGCGAGGTGCTGCCGTCGGATGCGCCGACGTCGACGATCACCGGTGGTTGCGCGAAACGGCCGTCGGCCAGCAGCCGCGTGGTCTGCGGGAAGCGGTCGGCGTAGGTGGTCTTGAAAACGCCCCCGATTTTCATCCGCACGAGGATTTCGTTGGCCTCGGGTTCGCTGATGTCGGCGTCGAGCAGGCCGCGCGGATCGGGGCAGCCACGCTGCGCACCCGGCCAGATCTTCCTGCAGAACGCGCGGTTCAACCTTACGGGTCTGCGCATGGCGTGCCTGTGAGTTCGCGGTAGAGGTCCATGAAGCGACCGGCGATGGCGGCCCGCGCGAAGCAGTCGATGATGCGCTGGCGCGCGCGTTGGCCCAACGCGTGGCGTTCGGACGGCGTCAGGGCCGCGAGTTGCGCCCACCCCGCGCTGAGCGCGACGGGATCGCGCGGCGGCACCACGACGCCGGTGTCGCCGATGATCAATGCCGCGTCGCCGACGTTGGTGGAGACGAACGGCACGCCGCAGGCCATCGCCTCGGCGATCGCGTTGGGAAATGCCTCGCCGCGCGAGGACAGGGTCGCGATGTCGAGCGCCGCGTCGAGTGCGGCGATGTCGTCGCGCCGCCCGCACAGGCGTACGTCGCCGCGCAGGCCCAGGTGTTCGACAGTGCCCAGCAACTGCGGATTGGCTTCGCTCGCGCCTTCGCCGACCAGCACGAAAACCGTTGCCGGGTGGTCGGCAAGGAAATGCGCCGCGGCCGCGAGGAAGCCGGCGTGGTCCTTGGTGGGGTGCACGCGCGCGACCATCCCGATCGCCAGCGCGTCCGCGTCGATGCCGAGTTCGCGCCGGACGCGCGCGCGCGCCGCCGGATCGGGCTTCAGCCGATCCGTGTCGTAGCCGTTTGGAATCACCACTGCCCGACTCGCGGAGAAACCGAAGTGTTTGTGCTGCTCGGCTGCGGCGGCCGACACGTAACGGATTCGCGCCGGCAACCGGGACATCAGCGCGTTGCTGCGGACCACGACGCGGGTCCGGCGCTTCTCGGTTGCAAGATCGCTCAGCGAGTGGTGGATACCCCAGATCAGCGGGATGCCGAGGCCGGTCATCGCGAGCGTCGCGACGAGATTGGCGTGGTACATCCAGGCGTGGACCACGTCGGGCCGGGTGGCAGGCGCGGTCAGGATGCGTCGCAGCCGCAGCACGTCACCCGGCGTGGCCCGGCCCGGGCGCATGTCGAGGTGATGCAGCTCGGCAAGCGTCGCCACCCGCGTGCTCAGCACGCTCCTTTCCCGCAGCACCACCACCATGTCGCGGGGCTGGCGCAGCGTATCCAGCAAACCGCACAGCGCGAGTTCGGCGCCGCCGATTTCCAGCCCGGTGATGACGTGGCAAACCCTCATCGTCCGCCCGCTGTCGTCATGGCTCGGCGTGGCCGGCATTCGCGCGACCGTCCGCGTCGCGCGCGGGGTCCATGGTCCCCATGTCTTCGCGATCCCACGGCACCTCGACCGGCGCGAGCGCATGCCGGCGGAAGCGCGCGCGCAGCAGCGCGAGCAGGCCGTAATACTGGAACAACGCCACCAGGCCGTCGATCTGGACCCGGTGCCGCGCGCCCTGCAAGGTGGTGAACGAGCCGTAGAGCAGGATCATCAATACGAAGTAGATGACGATGAAGCGGCCGGTGAGGGTCGCCTTCCGCCACACGTCATGCATTCCGTAGAACATCAGCGGCAACAGCACCCAGTAGATCAGTTGCGGGATGTCCATGAAGTTGTAGCCGGGCGCGGTGTGGAACGGGATGGGCGTGACCAGGAAACGGATGACGCCCTTCACCGGGTTGTCCATCTGCGAACGCAGGGTATGCAGGGCCCCGACCATGCTGCCGTGGCCGATGTGTCGCACCACCAGCACCAGCACGATGGCCGCGAGCACCCACAACAGCGGATTGCGCCGACCGCGCCGGGACAGGAACAGCGTGATGCCGAAGGCGACGCCCAGCATCAGCGGCACGTACAGCCGCGTGACGGCCAGCACGAAAACCGCCGCGGCCGCCAGCAGCAGCGCCCTGAGGATCCGGCGCCCGTCCACCAGCGCCACCGCGCACACCGCGGCGGCGGTGGCGGCGGCGACCAGCGTGTCCTTGAAGTTGGGGATCGTCGACCAGGCGAGGATATCGGGACTCAGCGCGACCACGGCGAACAGCCCGATGCTGGTGCTGCGGCTCATGCCCAGGCCGACCCGCGCCGTCTTCATCAGCAGGCCTGCCGCGAGGAAGGTCAGCACCACGTTGATCGCGACCGGTGCGTAATAGCCGAAGCCGAACAGGCGTACGGCGGTGGCGTTGTAGACGTAATAGCCGATGTTGTTTCCGGTGACGGTGCCGACGATGTACTTGTAGTGCGTGATGAGGTCCAGCAAGCCGACGTGGTTCGCCGCGAACTGCTCGCCGATGCCCAGGTAGCGCAAGTCGTCATCGAACGTGTAGGTGCCGTTGAACAGGTAGCCGAAGTACAGGAGGTACAACCCGGCCTTGATGAGCGCCGTCCAGAAGCTCACCTGCAGATGGCGCGTGAACGCGAACGTGATCGCGAATCCCGCGACCAGGATGAAGAGCGTGGGCAGCGTCAGGTCGACGAGCGGGAACGGCTGCATGGCGTCAGGCGCTCCGGGCCTCGTTGCAGAGCGCGAGAAACGCCTCTTCCGAGTTCCGCAGCAGTGCCTCGAGTGAATACGTGTCGACGATCCGTGCACGTGCCATCGCGTCGAGTTCCGCGACCCGGCCGGGTTCGGCGAGCAGCGCGCCGATGCGTTCGATGGCGGCGGCGAGCGCCGTTGGAT
>JBOHYX010000279.1:0-3861 GCA_050738115.1 Rhodanobacteraceae bacterium | reverse complement strand
TCGTCCTCGCCAGCAGCAATCCCGGAAAGCTCGCCGAAATTCGCGACCTGCTGGCGGGCACCGGCATCGAGCTCGCGTCGAAACGCGAATTCGCAATTGCCGATCCCGAGGAAACGGGTAGCACTTTCGTCGAGAACGCGATCATCAAGGCACGCCACGCGGCGACACACAGCGGCCTGCCGGCGCTCGCCGACGACTCCGGCATCTGCGTCGATGCACTGGGTGGCGCGCCCGGCCTGGATTCGGCCATGTACGCCGGCACGCACGGTGCCGACGAAGCCAACAACGACAAACTGCTGCGCGCGCTCGTGGACGTTCCCGACGCCCGGCGCACCGCGCACTACGTCTGCGTCGTGGTATTGCTGCGCAGCGCGAGCGATCCGGACCCGGTGATCGCGATCGGCCGCTGGCGCGGACGCGTGCTGCGTGGACGTCGCGGCACGCACGGCTTTGGCTACGACCCGCTGTTCCTGCCGGACGACGGCGGTGGCAAGAGCTCGGCCGAGCTCACGCCCGACGTGAAAAACCGCCTGAGCCATCGGGGGAAAGCTCTGGCGGTGTTGCGGCAAATGCTCGGGACTCGGGACCCGGGACCCGGGACTCGGAACGGCTGAGTGTCAGCGATCATGCAATCCAGCGGGCAGCGCGATCTGCGCACCAGAGCGCAACGCACATCAGATCACCGGAATCGAGTCCCGGGTCCCGAGTCCCGAGTCCCGTTGTCGCTATACATCCACATCCCGTGGTGCGTGCGGAAGTGCCCGTACTGCGACTTCAATTCGCACGGACTCGGCAAGGCGGCGATGCCGGAGCGCGACTATGTCACGGCACTGCTTGTCGATCTTGCGGGCGACCTCGCTGACTTCGCCGATGCGCTCGCGGGGCGCGAGGTGACCAGCGTATTCTTCGGCGGCGGCACGCCGAGCCTGTTCGCGCCGGCTTCGATCGCCGCGATCATGGATGGCGCTTCCGCGCGCATTCCGTTCGCGGCGGACTGCGAGATCACGCTCGAGACCAATCCCGGCACGGTGGAACACGGCCGTTTCGACGGCTATCTTGCGGCCGGCGTCAACCGCATCAGCTTCGGCGTACAGAGCTTCGACGACGACACGTTGCAGGCACTCGGCCGCATCCACTCCGCGACGGAAGCCGAGGCCGCCGTCAAGCTGGCACAGGGCGCGGGCTTCGCCAACATCAACCTCGACCTCATGTACGCGTTGCCCCGCCAGACCCTCGCGGGCGCGCTCGCGGACGTCGAACGCGCGATCGCGCTCGGGCCGACCCACCTGTCCCACTACCAGTTGACGCTGGAACCGGGCACGCCGTTCGCCAAGCGTCCGCCGCCACTGCCGGCCGATGACGCGGCGTGGGACATGCAGGAAGCCTGTCAGGCGCGGCTGGCCGCTGCCGGCTATGCACAATACGAAGTGTCGGCGTATGCGCAGCCGGGTCGGCGCTGCCGCCACAATCTCAACTACTGGCAGTTCGGCGATTACCTCGGGATCGGCGCGGGGGCGCACGGGAAAACTTCGGGACCGCGGACCGGGGGCCGGGGACCGGGAGAAGCGCGGCACGCGCTGGAAATCCGCCGTCGCTGGAAGGTGCGTTCGCCGCGCGCCTATTTGCAGAACGCGAGTACGCCGCGCCGCATCGGCGGCGACGATGCAATCGCGCTGGACCAACTACCCTTCGAATTCATGCTGAACGCGTTGCGCCTCAATGATGGTGTCGCGGCGGACAGCTTCGTCGAGCGCACCGGCTTGCCGCTGCCAGCGGTCGCGGGAACGCTCGGCGAGGTTCGCGCCCGCGGCTGGTTGACCCGCGACGGGGCACGCCTGCAAGCCACGGCGCTGGGCCAGCGGTTCCTCAACGACGTGATCGAGGCCTTCCTGCCGTCGCACCGGCCGGAGCGCCGGCATGCCTGAACTCGTCGCCGTGACCTGTCCCTACTGCTGCGAGCCGATCGAACTCGCGGTGGACGAATCGGCCGGCTCGGCGGCGTACGTCGAGGACTGCCCCGTGTGCTGCCATCCGATGCAGGTTCACGTCGAGGTCGATGGCACCACCGTGACAGTCCACGTCAGGACCGGCGACGAGTGATGCCGGCGCCGGCCGTGGCGCTTGGCGCCACTTATGCATAGAATCGCAGTTTGTTTGGGCGGGCGTGCTGGCATGGGGCATGCATGCGGGCCCAATGGGGGACATCCATGGACGAGCAGCTGAAAACGCTGACACTCGCCGAACGCCGCGACCTCGTGCCGCGTGCGCGACACCTGCTTGCGCAACAACTTGATGAGTGCGGCGAATTGCTGACGCCGCTGCTGCGCAACGTGCTCGACGATCTCGAGCACGAGCTGTTCCGAATCGGCGAACAGTCCAGCGGCGGCCAGGTCCAGCACGAAGCCATGGAAGCGCTGAAGGCGCTCCGGCAGCAGCGCCCGCTGTTCCGGGGCCGGCTGATGGCGAGGCTGGAGCACCGTTTTGCCGCCATCGGCACGGCCGACGCGGTCGACGCTGGCGGCACCGCGGCCGCCAGCGGCGACCTGTCGCTGGTGGACCCCAGGGAATTCGACGAATCGATGGCGCTGGATGACCTGTCCACGCGCACCGAACTGCACGCCGGCAATGCCATTTTCGATCTCTGCCATCGCTACGCCGTCCTGCTTGCGACGCCGCCGCTGGACACCGACGCGCTGCCTCCGGGGCCCGGTGTCCTCGCCGCCGTGCTGGCTGAGGCAGCCACCGCGTCCGGCCTGGGCCGCGACCAACGCCTGCTGTTTTACCGGTTGTGCGACCGCCGCCTGTTTGGGGCTGCGGAAGCCTTCTACGGGCGACTGAACGAACACCTCAAGGCGGCCGGGATCCTGCCCGACCTGCGCAACTACCTGCCGCGCCAAGCGAGATCCCGCGCACGCCAGGCCGAAGCTGAGCCCGGCGCGGAAACGCCCGACATCCCCGCGGATTCCGGGCCGATCGCACCTGCCCTCAACTACACCGCGCCGGCCGCGCCGCCCATGCGCGAGCTGCACGGCCTGCTCGAGGCGCGCCGCCGCGCGCTCAACCCCGAAGCGGCGGCGGCCGTGGCCCAGCACACGGCGTTCGCCTCGATGCCGGAGTTGCAGGAAGCGCTGACCGCATTGCAGGCCATGCCCTCGCGGCGTGCCGATCCGCACCCGGGCCAGCGCCTGACCACGGACCTGATGGCCCAACTGAAGCGGCACACCCAGGACGGCCAGGCGCCACAACTGCAGCCTGAACACCGCGACGCGGTGGACCTGGTCGGGCTGCTGTACGACGGCCTCCTCACCGAAACCCGCACCGAGGGCGTCGCCCAACAACTGCTGTCGAACCTGCAGGTACCGCTGCTGCGCGTGGCGCTTGCCGACAGCGACTTCTTCACGGTCCGCAATCATCCCGCGCGGCGGCTGCTGAACCTGGTTCTGGAAACCGCCAACCTGTGGCTCGATCTCGGCGGTGACCGCTTCGATACCGCCCTGCACCAGCGCCTGAAACGCTCGGTGGACCGGGTCGCCGCGGATTTTCAGGGCGACATGGGCGTGATCCGCCGCGAGGCGGACGAACTCGAGACGCACCTCAAGCTCATCAGCCGCCGCGCGGAAATCGCCGAACGCCGCCAGGTTGAGGCGGCCCAGGGCCGCGACCGGCTGCACGACGCCCGCGCAGCCGCCAACCGCGCGATCGGCAAACGCCTTGAAGGCAAGGCCCCCCCGCCGCTGGCGCGGGCCCTGCTGGAAAATGCGTGGGCCGACGCGCTCACGCTGACCCTGCTGCGCGAGGGCGAGAACAGTGATGCTTACCGCAGCCGCCTCGCCGTGGTCGACCAGTTGCTGGGCCCATCGG
>JBOHYX010000278.1:0-3885 GCA_050738115.1 Rhodanobacteraceae bacterium | reverse complement strand
CGCGGACGATGCGCGCCGCTACCGCGGCAAGCAGGAGGTCGAGGACGCGTGGAAGCGCGATCCGGTCAAGCGCCTGCGGACCTGGCTGGAAGCGAAGAAGGCGTGGAACAAGAAGAAGGAAGAAGCATTGCAGCACGAGTGCGACGAGTGGATGGACAACGAGGTGAACACCTACCTCCAGACGGGCGCCCAGCCGGTGAGCGCGATTTTCGATTACACCTTCGCCGAGCTGCCGCCGGATCTCGTGAAGCAGCGCGCTGAGGCTCTGGCACTCGAACAACAACATTGAGTTGTTGTAGGAGCGCGCCTGCGCGCGACCGGATACATGAAGTCGCCGGCAAGGCCGGCTCCTACAAAGGCAGGAGACCTACATGGCAGCAATCACCCTGATTGAAGGCGTCACGCAGGCGCTCGCGTATGAAATGGCCCACGACGATTCGGTCGTGGTGCTGGGCGAGGACGTGGGCGTCAACGGCGGCGTGTTCCGTGCGACCGTGGGCCTGCAGGAAAAATTCGGCGAGTGGCGCGTATTCGACACGCCGCTCGATGAAACCACGATCGCGGGCCTTGCGGTGGGGATGGCGGCGCAGGGCATGAAACCCGTCGCCGAAGCGCAGTTCGAGGGCTTCATGTATCCGATGGTGGACCAGATCGTCAGCCACGCGGCGCGCATGCGCAACCGCACGCGCGGGCGCCTGACCTGCCCGGCGGTGTTTCGCGCGCCGTGGGGCGGTGGCATCCACGCGCCCGAGCACCATTCGGAAGCCAACGAGCACCTGTTCACCAACGTGCCGGGCCTGCGCGTCGTGCTGCCGTCCTCGCCGGCGCGCGCGTACGGCCTGCTGTTGGCTGCCATCCGCGATCCCGATCCGGTGGTGTTCTACGAACCCAAGCGCATCTACCGCCAGTACAAGGAAGAAGTGCCGGACGACGGCGAAGCCCTGCCGCTGGACGTGTGCTTCGTGCTGCGCGACGGCACCGCCATCACCCTGGTGACGTGGGGCGCCGAAGTGAAGGAGACGCTCGAGGCCGCGGACCGGTTGGCCAAGGAAAACATCAGCGCGGAGGTGATCGACGTCGCGACGTTGACGCCGCTCGACTTCGACACCATCGCGGAGTCGGTTGTGAAGACCGGTCGCTGCGTGATCGTGCAGGAAGCCCCGAAGACGGCAGGCTTCGGGGCTGAAATCGCGGCGCGGATCGCCGAGGAATGCCTCTACGACCTGCTGGCGCCGGTCGCGCGCGTCACCGGCTGGGACGTGCACACGCCGCTGTACCGGCTCGAACAGAAGCAGTTGCCCAGCACCGCACGCATCGTGGCTGCTGCGAAGCGTGCGCTGGCGGCGGGGTAGGGCGGGCAACGTCCGCCAATGGCGGGCATTGCCCGCCATCGCCGCATGTAATTTGACGCATTCGGCGGGCGGTGCCCGCCCTACGACACGGAAATCATCATGGCCGACAACAAGACATTCCATCTCCCCGATCTCGGCGAAGGCCTGCCCGACGCCACCATCGTCGAATGGCTGGTGAAGGAAGGCGACAGCGTCAAGCTGGATGCGCCGCTGGTGTCGATGGAGACCGCCAAGGCCGTGGTCGAAGTTCCATCGCCTTATACCGGCAAAGTATTGAAATTCCATGGTGCCGCAGGGGACGTCATCACGACGGGCGCACCGCTTGCCGAGTTCGAGCTCGATCCCAAGGGCAAACAGCGTGCCGAGAACGCGGCGGGTTCGCACCACGCGCCCGCGGAGCCTGGCGTGGGCGCGCCGGCGCCGGACCACGGCAAGACGGTGGTCGCCTCCGATGAGGGTGGCGAGATCGAGGCGAGCGGCAAGGCCGACCGCGAGGACGAGGGCACCGTGGTGGGTGCCGTCGCGAGCAGCAACGAAGTGCGCGCCGAACAGGCCGGCAGCATCGGCGGCGTGAAAGCGGTCCCCGCGGTACGCGCGATGGCGCGCAAGCTGAAAGTCGAGCTCGCGCGCGTGCAGGCAACCGGCGCGGGCGGCGTCGTGACGATGCAGGACGTCAAGAACGCGGCCGCGCGCGGTGGTGCAGCGTTGCCGCGTGCCCCTTCAGTGCAACCCTCTCCCCTGCGGGGAGAGGGTGGCGAGCGCCCAGCGCGAGCGGGTGAGGGGGGACTCACGCGTGCAGCAGACAGGACGACCCTGTCGCAGTCCGGCCGGCCGATGCGCACCGCGCCGCCCACGGTCAGCGTCACCGGCCAGCCGGAACAGTTGAAGGGCGTGCGCCGCAACATGGCGCGCGTGATGGCCGACGCCAACGCGCAGGTCGCACAGACCACGATCGTCGATGACGCGGACCTCAACGAGTGGGCCGGCAAGCAGGACATCACCGCGCGCCTGATCCGCGCGATCGTCGCGGCGTGCAAGGTCGAGCCGGCGCTGAATGCGTGGTTCGATGGCAAGAACCTCACGATCACGCGCCACCCGCAGGTCGACCTCGGCATCGCGGTGGACACGGCCGATGGCCTGTTCGTCCCCGCCCTGCGCAACGCCGACATGCTGGACGCGCGCGGCCTGCGCGAAGGCATCAACCGCCTGCGGGCGCAGGTCGAGGACCGTTCGATCCCGGCGTCCGAGCTGACTGGCTACACCATCAGCCTGTCCAACTTCGGCATGTTCGCCGGTCGCTACGGCACCGTCGTGGTGGTGCCTCCGTGCGTCGCCATCGTGGGCGCGGGCAAGCTCTCGCACGACGTGGTCGCGGTGATGGGTGGCATCGAGGTGCATCGGCGGCTGCCGATTTCGCTGACGTTCGACCACCGCGCGTGTACCGGTGGCGAGGCAGCGCGGTTCCTCAAGGCGATCCTCGACGACCTCGCGCTGCCCGGGTAGGCGCGCGCCGGCGCGAAGCGCCTGCTTCTTCTTTTCACGCGATCGGGCTGCCGGCGCGGTCAACCCTCCGGGTGATGCCCGTGCAAACGGGTGTCACGCGTTCGCGTTGTAGGGCACCAGTTTCCGCTGGATCGGCACGTCCGTGTCGTTCACGTGTTCGACCGTCAGACAGCGCAGCCGAAACTTCGACCCGGGCTCGGGTTTGGCCCACTGCACGCCGATGATCGGCGATGTCGCGGTGTTTGGATACGGACCCGCCTTGAAGTTCACCCTGCCCACGGTCGTGACCATGTCGAGCGTCGAGACCGCGTCGCGGATCGCGCTCCGGCTGGTCGGATCCTTCGCACCCTTGAGCACGGCGATCCCCACCTCGGCAAGCGCCATCGAAGGTCCGACCTGGCCGTTCCACAAATGGTTGGCAAATTTTTCGTAGCCATCGGCCAGTTGTTGGGAGGTCATGCCGGTCAGCGGGGACCGGTACGGAAATACCGGCGTCCAGAAGATTGCCGTGGTCAGGTTGTAACCCAGTGGACCCAGCGGGGTGACCTGCGCGGGGACCTGGCCCGCCTTGGCGAACTGCGCAATGATCACTCTCTGCGCGTAATGCAGTTGCGCGGCCTGGCGCTAGAATGTGTTGACGTCGTTCGGAATACCGACGGTGTTGAATATCTGGCAATCCTCGCGTTTGAACAATTCGATCTGCGATGAATAGTCCGTGGTCCCGTCCAGGTACGGGCCCGGGTCGACGACCTTGTATCCATGTTTTTCGAGGATCGGCGGAAAACCGTGTCGAAACGCGGTTCCATCGGCGTCGTTGGGGTACAGCACGCCGACCTTCCGGTTGGTTTCGAGCTCGCCCCACGTCGAAAGATACGAATTCACCCACAATTTCGCGTCGGAGAAGAAGTCAAAACTCCATTTGAATGGCGACGGTTCCCCGAGCTTGCCGCCACGCCCGAAGAAAAATGATTCCAGCGGCGTCGCGGTCGCCACGCTCGGTACCCCGGCGGCCTCACACGCGTCCGAAACC
>JBOHYX010000277.1:0-3893 GCA_050738115.1 Rhodanobacteraceae bacterium | reverse complement strand
TCGGTTCCAATTCCGAGGAGGGATCGTACGTCAGCCTGCTCGATGGAAAGCCGCCGACTCCAGCCAACTACCGCGCGGCGGTGAAAAGGCTGTATGGCGCGCATGCCGCGGAGGTGCTGAAGCGATATCCCGGCAATGACGAAGCGGAAGTGAAGGCGTCCGGCACGGCACTGGCCGGCGACCGCTTCATCGCCTTCACGACCTGGCGCTGGATGCAACTGCAGCGCACGACCGGCGACGCGCCCGTTTATTACTACTACTTCACCAAGGCGCGCCCGGCCACGCGCAGCGGCAGCGAGGGACCCGGCACCGGCGCGCTGCACAGTGGCGAGATCGAATACGCGCTGGGCAACCTTTCGAGCAACCACGTTTACGCATGGACGCACGCCGATTACGTGGTCTCGGCGACCTTGGAAGGCTATTTCGCGAACTTCATCAAGACCGGCGATCCCAACGGCCCCGGCCTGCCGCACCGGCCTCCGGCCACGCCGAAGCATGGCGGCTTGCTCCGCCAAGTGATCGGCGTCGATACCCACACCATCGTCGGCCACGCCGCGGCGCGCTACGAGCTGCTGGAACGCATCGAGGCGGATGCGCACCTCTGATCGAAAACGGCGCCGCCATCCGAAACTGTGAACTGGTTCACGTCGCGGCCCTCGTATCGGGCGCGGCTTGTGCACGACTGGAATGACGGCGCGCGTTGCACGGCCGGGTGTGCATCCACTCGAGGACAGATCAATGGGAAACCGACATGGCTTGGTGCTCGTGCGCCGCGTGGAGCTTGACCTGGCCGCGCAACCCCGCGACGAGATACTGACGCGGCTGTCACGCGCGGTGGCGCGCGTCCGGCGGCGCCTCGACGATGTATCCGCGGCGTGCCGCGCAGAACCCGGCACATGGGGCGGCGCCGAACTGGAAGACGTGACCGCAACGCTCGACTGGGTCGCGGACGTCGCCGCCTGCGAAGCCGACCGGCTGCGCGCGTTTGCGGATGCGAACAGCGTCCGTTGATGCACACAGCAGCGCGGATCGTTGTCACGCGTTCGCGGTCCGCGTTCAACCGTCGTCGCCGGCCCGGCCGCTGTTCTTGGGCGGCTACCCCCGCGCGCAGACTCTGTCGGTCGCAACCTCGCCTTTTTCGCGGGCACTTTTCCGTACCATTGCCGCACGCGTGCGCCCTGCGGCGGCCAAGCTGCTGATTCCATGGTGGGCGGTGCAGGGATCGAACCTGCGACCCCTACCGTGTGAAGGTAGTGCTCTACCGCTGAGCTAACCGCCCACGTGAGCCGGCAAGTCTACGGGCCACCGGATTGGCGGTCAAACGCAGCCGCGGCGATTGCTACAATTCGCCGCTTGCCTCTGCGGAATCCCTGACATGGAACACATCCTGCATGCACTGCTGCACTTCCAGTTGACGCCATGGAAGATCGTCGGATTCCTCGGCACCGTCATCTTCGCCGGGCGCTGGCTCGTACAGTTGTACGTGACCCGCAAGCGCCGCCGCGTGACAATGCCGGTGCTGTTCTGGTACATGTCGGTGTGCGGCAGCCTGCTGACGCTTTGCTATTTCATCTTCGGCAAGAACGACGCGGTTGGGATCGTCTCGAATCTGTTCCCGATGTTCGTCGCGCTGTACAACCTGAGCGTGCATCGGCGCCATTCGGATGGTGACAAGTCCGACACTGCGGCGGCGTAGGGCATATCGGATTCTGCTTTCGTTCCGGAAGGCGGCCAGCATCGATTCTGGCTATCTCCATCGTTATTCCGGGGCTGCCGCCGCGCTTCGTGGGCGGCGGAACCCGGATTCCAGCTTTTGCTTCGAATGGATGGGAACCTGGATTCCGGGTTCTGCCCGCAAAATGCGCGGGCAGCCCCGGAATGACCAAGTTCTGATGGATAGGCGTGGGGCACGCGCCGGTTGGCGATCAATCCGGATCGTAGTCCAGGTTCGCGGACAGCCAGCGTTCGGCCTCGGCGAGCTTCCAGCCCTTGCGCTCGGCGTAATCTTCGACCTGGTCCTTCGTCAATTTGCCGACGACGAAGTATTGGCTCTGCGGATGGCTGAAGTACCAGCCCGATACGGCGGCGGCCGGGTACATCGAAAACCCTTCGGTCAGTTCGATGTCCGCGTTGTTTGTCGCATCAAGCAGGCGGAACAGGGTGGCCTTCTCGGTGTGGTCGGGGCACGCGGGATAGCCCGGCGCGGGGCGCACGCCGCGCCACTTTTCGCCGATCAGGTCCTCGTTCGAGAGCGCTTCGTCGGACGCGAAGCCCCAGTATTTCGTGCGTACCTCGCGGTGCATCCATTCGGCAAGCGCCTCGGCCATGCGGTCGGCCAGCGCCTTGAGGATGATCGCCGAGTAGTCGTCGTTGTCTTTCCTGAAGCGCTCGAGGTGTTTCTCGATCCCGAGTCCGGCGGTGACCGCGAAACCGCCGATCCAGTCTTGGATGCCGGTTTCCTTGGGAGCAATGAAATCCGCGAGGCAAAGATTCGGACGCTCGGCCGGCTTGTCGGCTTGCTGGCGCAAATGGTGCAGCATGATCGTTTCGCCCGGCGCTGCACCGTTCCCCGTTCCCCGTTCCCCGTTCCCCGTTCCCTGCTGCAGCTCGACATCGTCCCCAACCCGCGCCGCCGGCCAGAATCCGATCACGGCTTTCGCACGCAGCCACTTCTCCTCGACGATCTGGCGCATGATCTTCTTGGCATCATCGAAGAGTTCGCTTGCCTGTTTGCCGACGACGTCGTCGGAGAGGATCGCGGGATAGCGGCCGTGCAGTTCCCACGCTTGGAAGAACGGCGTCCAGTCGGTTATTTTCAGGAGTTCCTCGATCGGGATGTCGTCGATCACGGTGACGCCGGGCTTGTTCGGTGCCGGCGGCGTGTAGTTTTTCCAGTCGAATTTCGGTGCATTGCCGCGCGCGGCCTTGAGGGACACCAGGCGCTTGGCGGGCCCGCGGTTCCGGTGGCGTTCGCGCACCTCGGCGTATTCGGTACGGACCTTGGCGAGGAAATCATCGACCAGCGCCTTGCTGACGAGCGTCTGCGCGACGCCGACCGCGCGCGAAGCGTCCTTGACCCACACGCACGCGGTGTCGTAGTTGGGCTCGATCTTGATCGCGGTGTGCGCGCGCGAGGTCGTGGCACCGCCGATCAGCAGCGGAATGTGGAAATCCCGACGCTTCATTTCCTTGGCGACGTTCGCCATTTCTTCCAGTGACGGCGTGATCAGGCCCGACACGCCGATCATGTCGGCGTGTTCGGCGATCGCGGTGTCGAGGATCTTCTGCGCCGGCACCATCACGCCCAGGTCGACCACGTCGAAGTTGTTGCACGCCAGTACCACGCCCACGATGTTCTTGCCGATGTCGTGGACATCGCCCTTGACGGTTGCCATCACGATCTTGCCGTTGGACTTGCTGACGTCGCCGCTCTGCTTCTTTTCTTCTTCCATGAACGGCAGCAGGTAGGCCACGGCCTTCTTCATCACGCGCGCGGATTTGACCACCTGCGGCAGGAACATCTTGCCCGCGCCGAACAGGTCGCCGACCACGTTCATGCCGTCCATCAGCGGACCTTCGATCACGTCCAGCGTGCGCGTCACGGTCTTCCTGACCTCCTCGGTGTCCTCGACCGCGTACTGGTCGATGCCGTGCACCAGCGCGTATTCGAGCCGCTTCGCCACCGGCAATTCGCGCCATGCGAGCTTGCTGTCGTTCCCCGTTCCCTGTTCCCCGTTCCCGCCTTTGTGCTTCTGGGCAATGTCCATCAATCGCTCGGTCGCGTCCGCGCGCCGATTCAGTACCACGTCCTCGACGCGTTCGCGCAGCTCCGGATCGAGTTCGTCGTAGATCGCGAGCTGGCCGGCGTTGACGATGCCCATGTCCATGCCGGC
>JBOHYX010000276.1:0-3897 GCA_050738115.1 Rhodanobacteraceae bacterium | reverse complement strand
GGCCTGGACGGCATCACCTCGCCGATCCCGCATGCATCCATCAGCCAGACCGTCGGCGGCCTCGTCGCCGGCAAGCAGTACAAGGTCGGTTTCTACTGGGGCAATACGCAGTTGCAGAACCGGACCGGCACGACGACCGAGCAGTTGCAGGTGTCCTTGGGCAGCCAATCGTTCTCGACGCCGATCAGCACGGTGCTCACCCACGCATGGTCCGGCTGGTTCTATCAAACCTTCACATTCACCGCTGGCAGTAGCGCGGGATCGGACCTCTTGAGCTTCCTTTCGATCGGGACCCCGAACAGCCTGCCGCCGTTTGCGTTGTTGGCGGGTGTGACCATGTACGCGGTGCCGGAGCCGCCGGTACTGGCGATGTTCGGTGGCGGTTTGCTCGGACTTGGCCTGCTGACGCTTTATACGCGCCGCCGCAAGGAGCGCCGCGAAGCCGAAGCGTAATCCTGTATAGTCCGTGTCCGGGCGCGGGGGGCGCCCGGACCACGGATCCTCGACCGTGCCAGCGCTCTATTCCGAAATCATCCACCTCGCGGTCTGGCTGCTGCTGCTGTGTGCCATTTTCGTGCCGCTCGAGCGACTGGCCGGCATTCAGCGCCAGTCGGTCTTCCGCCGTGAGTTTTTCACCGATATCGGCTGGTACGCCGTCAACTCGATCCTGGTCGGGGTGATCGTCGGCGGCCCGATCGTTTTGATCGGCGGCGCCGTACACCAGATCATTCCGTGGCGCGTGTTGCACGCGATCGCGGAATTGCCGTCGGGTGTACGCCTGATCCTCGCGCTGGTCGTCGGCGAGATCGGCTTCTATTGGGGTCATCGACTCACGCACATGATTCCATTGCTGTGGCGGTTCCATTCCATCCACCACAGCGCGACGGAAATCGATTTCCTGACCAACACCCGCGCGCACCCGGTTGACATGGTATTCCCGCGCATCTGCGGGTTCATCCCGATCATCGCGCTGGGGCTGACCGGAGACTCCACTCTGTTGACGGCGCTGGTGCTGATCATCGGCACGCTGTGGGGATTTTTCATCCATGCCAACGTGCGCTGGCGGTTCGGGTTCCTGGAACACATCATCGCCACGCCGTTCTTCCACCACTGGCACCACACCAACGATCGCCGCCGCGACGGAAACTACTCAGCCACGCTGGCGTTCGTGGACCACCTGTTCGGCACCTACGTCTCGGAGAAGACGTGGCCGGCCGGCTACGGCATCGAGAAGCCGATGCCGTCCTCGCTCGGCGCGCAGTTGCTGGAGCCATTCCTGCCCGCACGTCCGGCCGTCGCCCGTCGGACGCAACCGGCCAATCCCGGCGACCGTCCGCACGCCTGAGTCACGCGGCAACCGTAGGTGAATGCCGCCAGCCGTGGCCGCATGCGCTTGCACGGCATCGCCGCGCGTACACTGACCGTTTTCGAAACGGACCATCCCCATGGGCCTCGACCACGTTCCCGCCGGCCGCGATGTGCCGGAAGACGTCAACGTCATCATCGAAATCCCGAAGGATGCCGATCCCGTCAAGTACGAGGTCGACAAGGCGTCCGGCGCGATCTTCGTCGATCGCGTGCTGTCGACGCCGATGCGCTACCCGTGCAATTACGGCTACATTCCCGGCACGCGCTCGGGCGATGGCGACCCGGTCGACGCACTGGTGCTGCTGCCGCTGCCGCTGGTTGCCGGTTCGGTGATCCGCTGCCGTCCGGTCGGCGTCCTGCACATGGACGACGAGGCCGGAGAGGACACCAAGCTCATCGTGGTCCCCAACGACAAGGTTTTCGACGGCTACTCGCACATCCGCGACATCGACGAGGTGCCACGGCACTGGCGCGACCGCATCGCGCATTTCTTCCAGCACTACAAGGATCTCGAGACCGGCAAGTGGGTGAAGCTCTCCGGCTGGGGCCACAACGACGACGCGCGCGAGGAAATCCGCGCGTCGGTCGCCCGCTACACGCAAGCGCCGGATCCGCCGCGACCGTGACGTGGGGACCCGCGCGCGGCCTGCGCTGCGGTGGATAGCGCAGTGTGTCGCCGGCGAGGACCGCTCCTGCAAGTGCGACGGACCTCCATGCTGAATGTAGGACCGCGCCTGCGCGCGACCGGGGGTGCAAGGCACCCGTGACACTGGTCGCGGCCGAGGGGCGCTCCTACAAAAATAGCGTACTCACACGTGCATCGCAGGCATTGTCACGACGCATGACCGAACCTGCTAGCGTGATGGAATGAACACCCGCCGCACCCGCATTGTCGCGACGCTCGGTCCCGCCACCGATCCGCCGGGCGTGCTCGAGCGCACGCTGCGCGAGGGCGTCGACGTCGTGCGCCTTAACCTGTCGCACGGTGAGCGCGACGACCATCTGCGGCGCGCGCGCGACGCGCGATCGATCGCCACCGGGTTGGGCCGCGACGTGGGCGTGCTGGCCGACCTGCAGGGCCCCAAGATCCGCATCGAGCACTTCGCGAACGGTCCCATCGAACTCGAGCCGGGCGCGGATTTCACGCTCGACTGTCGCGCCGACGCGCCACCCGGTGACGAGACCCGCATCGGCGTCAGTTACCACGACCTGCCGGACGACCTGAAGGCGGGCGATCACTTGCTGCTCGACGACGGGCTCGTCGAACTCGAGGTCGCGAACATCGACGGGGCGCAGATCCACTGCACCGTCGTGACGGGCGGCAAGCTCTCCGACCGCAAGGGGCTCAACCGCAGGGGCGGCGGCCTGTCGCTGGGCGCGCTGTCCGACAAGGACCGCGCCGACATCAAGCTGGCCGCGGAGCTCAATGCCGACTTCCTCGCCGTGTCGTTCGTGCGCTCGGCCGCCGACATCGAGGAAGCGCGCACGCTGCTGGGCGAGGCCGGCGGCAGCGCCTGGCTGGTCGCCAAGATCGAACGCGCCGAGGCGATCGAGGCACTGGGCGAGATCATCGACGCGTCCGACGCGGTGATGGTCGCGCGTGGCGACCTCGGCGTCGAGATCGGCGACGCCGCACTGCCCGGCCTGCAGAAGAAGATCATCCGCGAATCGCTCGCGCGCAACCGCGCGGTGATCACCGCGACGCAGATGCTGCAATCGATGGTGGAAGCGCCGATCCCGACCCGCGCCGAAGTGCTGGACGTCGCCAATGCCGTGATCGACGGGACGGACGCGGTGATGCTCTCGCAGGAGTCCGCGGCCGGGCGGCACCCCGCCGCCGCGGTGGCAGCGATGGCGCGCATCTGCCTCGGCGCCGAACGGCAGTTCGTGGCGATCGAGGACATCTCCGCGAATACGCACCGGCTCGACCGGCCCGACCAGGCCATCGCGATGGCGGCCATGTTCCTGGCGACGCAGTTGCCGGTGCGCGCGATCGTGACGTTGACCGAATCGGGAACCACGGCGCAGTGGCTGTCGCGCTACCGCACGCCCGTGCCCATCTACGCGCTCACGCCGAGTGCCGAGACCCGCCGCCGGATGCTGCTGCTGCGCGACGTCAGGCCGATGCCATTCGAGCAGCACACCGGCTATCCCATCGTGATGGTGCGTGAAGCCGTGCAACGCCTGTTCAACCGCGGCGAGCTCGCCGAAGGCGATCGCGTACTGCTGACCCACGGTGACCACACCGGCCGTGGCGGCGGCACCAACACGCTGAAACTGCTGAGCGTCGGCGCCGACGGCATTGCCGAAAGCCTGAGGGATTTATGACGCGCAAATCGTCTCGACCACTCACCCCATTCCACCGGAACGGGAAAGCCGCACGCCGAGCCGCCAGGTCTCTTGTCATCGCGGTGTCCGTTTTCACGGCGGGCACGGCCGTTGCCGCCGTCGGCCCCAACATCCGGGCGGTGCAGCCCGACCAGGTCGACAACTATTGGGTACGCACCAACACGTCGCTGACCGTGGACG
>JBOHYX010000275.1:0-3901 GCA_050738115.1 Rhodanobacteraceae bacterium | reverse complement strand
CCAGCAGATCGAAGACAAGCTCAACCGCCGACCTCGGAAACGGTTAGGCTACCGAACACCGGAGCGCGTGTTCGAGCAATCCTTCAAACGCGTTGCACTTCGTAGTTGAATCCGCCGAGGGAGTTTGCCGCACCAGGCGTGATAGGTATCGACGATGCGGGCGATATCGGCGTTTGTGAGTTCGCGATGGACGCGGTCGATCAGGGTGCCGAGTTTGCGGGCGTCGATGAAGAGTGCTTGTTTGCGGCGGTCTCTCAAAGGCACTGGATTCCCGCTTTCGCGGGAATGACGAGCGGAAACGTGGGGAGAGGGGAGCTTTGATTTGGTGAGGAACCAGAGGCAGACGGGGATTTGCGTGCTGTAGAAAAGCTGGCCGGGCAGCGCGACCATGCAGTCGACCAGGTCGGCTTCGATGATAGCTTTGCGGATATCGCCTTCGCCGGACTGGTTGGAACTCATGGAACCGTTGGCAAGCACGAAGCCGGCCGTGCCGTTCGGCGCGAGGTGGTGGATGAAGTGCTGCACCCAGGCGAAGTTGGCGTTGCCCTTGGGCGGCACACCGTATTGCCAGCGCACGTCGTCGTCCTTGCGGAACCAGTCGGAATCGTTGAACGGCGGATTGGCCAGCACGAAATCGGCACGCAGATCGGGGAACAGGTCGCGGCGGAAGGTATCGGCCTGCTCGGGGCCGAAGTCGGCCTCGATGCCACGGATCGCGAGGTTCATCACCGCAAGGCGGCGCGTGGTGGCGTTGCTTTCCTGACCGTAGATGCTGATATCGCCGATGCGGCCGCCGTGGGCCTCAACGAATTTTTCCGACTGCACGAACATGCCGCCGGAGCCGCAGCACGGATCGTAGATGCGGCCCTTGTACGGGCTGAGCATGCCGACCAGCAGGCGCACGATGCAGGTGGGCGTGTAGAACTGGCCCCCCTTCTTGCCTTCGGCGCTGGCGAATTGGCCTAGGAAGTATTCGTAGACACGGCCGAGTACGTCTTGAGCGCCACGCGAGCCAGAACCCTCACCCCCTGCCCCGCTTCCTACGGGCGAGGGGAGCAAAGATATCGTGCCGATCAGGTCGATCAGTTCGCCAAGGCGGTGTTTGTCCAGTGCGGGACGCGCGTAGTCCTTGGGCAAGACCCCTTTCAGGCGCGGGTTATCGCGTTCGATCGCGACCATCGCGTCATCCACGGTCTTGCCGATGCCGGGTTGCTTGGCGCTGGCTTGAAGATGCGACCAGCGTGCGGTCGGCGGCACCCAGAAAATGTTCTCTGCCTTGTACTCGTCCGGGTCCTCCGGATTCGCGCCCGCGTAGTCGCCCTGCCCCCCAACGAGCTTGGTATGGTGCTCCTCGAACGCGTCGGAAATGTATTTCAGGAAGATCAGGCCGAGCACGACGTGCTTGTACTCGGCCGCGTCCATGTTGTTGCGCAGCTTGTCGGCGGCCTGCCACAGCTTGGCCTCGAAGCCGAGATTGGCACCGTTGCCTTTGCTGGCGGCCGGCCTGCGTGGCGATTGCCCTGCCTTGCTGGCTTTCGCCATTGCCTCCCCCTCAACGAAAAATGCGGCCCAGAGGGCATAGTATCGCCCGGGCCGGCGTTGCGAAAAGGAAAGTGAGTACGGAAGCGAGTAACGCGCTGACCGAGCGATGCTGTCTTCGCCATGCATCAGTCAGTTATGGAACGAGTGATGCTCCCGTCCGCCCGATGAGCCCGCCACGCGCGGGCTTTTCGTTTCCACTTGCGCCTGATCGGTCCTCGGGTGTTGTCCTACGCAGCCAGGCGATGCTCGTAATACGGACGCTCCCGATCGTCGAGGATTGCGTACAGCGCAGCCAGATTGGCTGGATCGGGTTTCAGCCAGGGGTCCAGGTTTCCCCGCTTGATGGGGATGATGCAGCGGTCGTGACCGGCCGCGGCGATCTCCGGTGGCGGAGCGTCGGTGATCGCCGCAAACGAGTACAGGTTGGCGCGCTCGTCAAATGACCACACGCAGGCGACCAGCATGTCATGCGGCGGGTTCGGATCGAACTCGAGCACCACGTTCTCCTCTTTTTCACCCGGCGCCAGTTCGCGGTGTTCCACCTTGTGGCGGGAGACGTTCTCGTAAAACCGGGTCACGACCGTGATCCCGTGCCGGTAGCCGAACAGCCTGGCCCAGCTCGTTTCCAGTTTGTCGCGGCGCGCGTTGTAGGTTCCCGGGTACTTGCGTTCCATCGCATCGCTCCAGCCCGGCAACCGGCACTGGTAGCGCATCGGGACCAGCGTGCGCCTGCCCTCCTGAAGGACCATGACGTTTGCGTACTGGCCGGGGTAGATGCGCGAATCACGATCCAGCGGGTCTTTCCGCCGCAGGTCGTCCAGCCCCCGCTGGGCGCGCGCAATCTTGTCCGTCGCAACGCGCATGTCGTTCTCGGCCTTCTTGGTGGGGCCGGTCTCCAGCGCGCGCCCGGCACTGTTGAGCCGCGTCTTCTGCTTGAACAGCTCGGCCTCGAGCGCGTGCGCTTCCCCGGCATCGCCCTCCGCGATGATCGCCGCCAACTCCCGCTCCTGACCATTGCGCGGGTTGGCAAAATCATCCTTGATCCCCTTGGGAACCTTGCGCCACGTGCCCTCTTGCCGCCTCTGCCAGAAGAAACGGACGTACTGCTGGACGCTCAGTACCGCACCGAACTCGCGCTCGAATTGGCGGAACTCGGTCCGGATTTGCGCGGAGTAGCACATGGACGATACGACGAGAGAACCAGCGAGGAGTGTAGGCCAGAAGCAGGCCCGGCAGCTCACAAGCGACCCGATAGATGCAGGGCCGCTCGCTCGCGCGCGGCACTGCGATGTTTACAACCTCATGGCGATTGATCGGCCTCGCGCGCAACCCCGCAGTGGCTCGTTCGTCCTGCGATTGATCGAAAGGTTTGGAAGGCCGGACAGGAGCTGATGCGCGCCGCACTCGCCCATTGGGCAACATCAAACCCGTCGCACCGCACGACCGTGTCTGGCCCGGGGAATGCGCGCGCTCAGGCGGAAACAAGCACGCCCGTATTGGCCCGCTCGAGCGTCGCCAGCGAATGTCCCTGGTCGGCGAGGTATTCCAGCCAGCGGTTGAGGAACGCGTTCATGCGCAGGCGATGCTGCAACACGTTGCGCGCAGGGGCGAACGGACCCAGCACCTGCCACAGCTCGCGGCCGGGTTCGCAGTGCAGCGCCTCGGTCATCCGCGCATCGAGATAGCAGCGCAACTGTGCCGACGGCGCGGGATGCCCGGTGGTCGCATCGACGACGGCATACGTCAGGCCGAGTTCGATCGTGTAGGGATGGCGCTCCTGCAGCGACAGCCGCACGTCGAGGCCGTCGCCCACGCTCGAAACGTACTCGCCAGTCGACAAGCGGTGTGGCGCGAACAGGCGCGCCAGGCGCTGGTGGTTCTCGGCATACAGGCCCATCAGCCAGCCGAATCGGTCGGGCAGCAGCGAGGCCGCGAACGAACGCGTGCGTGCAGTCGTGGTGCGGTGGTTCAACAGCGATTCCATGGCCCGATCTTAGCGCAGGATGGCGTTTTGACACGCCTTGCATTTTTCGTGCGAAGCGCGCACCGTACCGGGCTCGCCGCGCGGCGTTGGCCCGGGTCCGGGGATCGCGGCGGGGCGCTCCACGCGGCCCATCAGCTTCGGTCGTGGGCAGCGCCTGTCCCGACCAGATCGGGGACGTGCCCATGAAAGATCGCGTCGCCGCACCGCAGCCGACGTGGCATCCGGCCCGCGCACTCCCGCGCTTGCCAACTCGCCGGGTTGCACAAGGCGGCCTGCGCACCGATGATCGGCCCACGGTCGCCGCGCACTCCGGCTGACACGTTCCTTTGGCTCGCGCCCGGGGACCTGTTGTGGCAGCGGAGTGCCGGCGACTGC
>JBOHYX010000274.1:0-3913 GCA_050738115.1 Rhodanobacteraceae bacterium | reverse complement strand
GTCCCGAGTCCCGAGTCCCGAGTCCCGAGTCCCGAGTCCCGGCTTCACTCACCGCTTCATCGCGTTGAAGAACTCATCATTGGTCTTGGTGTTCTTCATCTTGTCGAGCATGAACTCGATCGCGGCCAGTTCGTCCATCGGGTGCAGGAGCTTGCGCAGGATCCAGATCTTCTGCAGCATGTCCGGCGGGATCAGCAGCTCTTCGCGGCGGGTGCCGGAACGGTTGATGTTGATGGCCGGGTACACGCGTTTTTCGGAGATGCGGCGGTCGAGGTGCACTTCCATGTTGCCAGTGCCCTTGAATTCCTCGTAGATCACCTCGTCCATCTTGGAACCGGTGTCGATCAGCGCGGTGGCGAGGATGGTCAAGCTACCGCCTTCCTCGACGTTGCGCGCGGCGCCGAAAAAGCGCTTGGGCCGCTGCAGCGCGTTGGCGTCGACGCCGCCGGTGAGCACCTTGCCCGACGACGGCACGACGGTGTTGTAGGCGCGTGCGAGACGGGTGATGGAATCGAGCAGGATCACCACGTCGCGCTTGTGTTCGATCAGACGCTTGGCCCGTTCGATCACCATCTCGGCGACTTGCACGTGGCGCACCGCGGGTTCATCGAACGTCGACGAAACGACTTCCGCGCGCACGCTGCGCTGCATCTCGGTGACTTCCTCGGGACGCTCGTCGATCAGCAGGATGATCAGGTGCACTTCCGGATGGTTGTGCACCAGCGCCTGCGCGACGTTCTGCAGCATCATGGTCTTGCCGGCCTTCGGCTGGCTGACGATGAGACCGCGCTGGCCGCAGCCGACCGGTGCGATCAAATCAAGGATGCGCCCGGTGATGTCTTCGGACGAACCATTGCCGCGTTCGAGGTGAAACGCCCTGCGCGGAAACAATGGCGTCAGGTTTTCGAACAGCAGCTTGTTCTTGGATGCCGCCGGCGGGTCGCCGTTGATGTCGTCGACCTTCAGCAGCGCGAAGTAGCGCTCGCCTTCCTTCGGGTGACGCACGCGTCCGGTGATGTAATCACCAGTGCGCAGGTTGAAGCGGCGGATTTGCGACGGCGACACGTAGATGTCGTCAGGACCGGCGAGGTAGGACTCGTCGGCCGAGCGCAGGAAGCCGAAGCCGTCCTGCAGGATTTCCAGCACCCCTTCGGCCCAGATGCTGCCACCGGATTTGGCGTGGGCACGCAGGATGTTGAAGATCACGTCCTGCTTGCGGGCGCGCGCGACGCCTTCCTGGATGCCGAGCTCTTCGGCCAGCTCCAGCAGCTTCACCGAATTCTTCTGCTTCAGTTCGGTGAGGTTGATCAGGCGGTTGGGATCGCCGGAGTCGGCTTCGTCGCCGGATACATCGGCGGGCAGGCCGCTGGGGTTGCCGCCTTGGGCGTTGCTGCGCGCGTGGCGACCACGGCGACGGCGACCACGATCAGGGCGGTTGTTGCGTGATTGGGACTGGCCTTCACCACCTTCGTTGCCGGTGGCAACGGTGTTGGTTTCGGCTGCAGGGGCGGACGCGCGGGCGTCTTCGCCCTGTACGGTATTTTCGGTATCAGGCACGGGATAAGCCTCATCGGCGCTTGACGCGCGGGAGGTAGAAAAAAGGAAGAGGGCCGGGCAGAAGCACCACCGGCGGAGTTCAATCTAGCATCATATGGTGTTTCATTGCAATCGTCCCTGATTGCCGCATCAAACACTTGCACGGTCCAGTGTAGGTTGCTTGCGTCACAAACACCAGAGCGGCCTTCCTGGCCTGACTTTTCACAACAGCCGGCTTCGACTTGGCTTAACCGAAGCTTCGGTAGGCCGGATCAAGCCGCAGAGCGGCGGAAGACTCCAGGCATCCTGCCTTCCGGCCCTTCGGGCCCGGCTTCGCCGTTCGCGCCGCTCCTGCGGCGCAGTCGGCGTTCGCGCTTGCGCGCTCGCACCTTGATCCGCCCTACTTGGGCTACAACTAAACAACCCGATCAATCATCTGGGTCAACTGTCCCTTCGCGACTGCGCCGATCTGGGTGGCTTCGACCTTGCCGCCCTTGAACACCATCAGCGTCGGGATGCCGCGGATGCCGTAGCTCATCGGCGTCTTCTGGTTCTCGTCGATGTTGACCTTGGCGACCTTGAGGCGTCCGGCATAGTCCTTGGCGATATCGTCGATCATCGGGGCGATGGCCTTGCACGGCCCGCACCACTCGGCCCAGAAATCCACCAGCACCGGGGTGTCGGATTGCAGTACCTGGGTTTCGAAATCGGCATCTTTGACGTGGGTGATGTTTTCGCTCATGGGAGGTCGGCAACGGGAATGGAATCGACAAGATGGGGGAAGGTGGCAGGCATTGCAAGCGTGGGTGTCGTCGACAGTCCTGCTACAATTGATTCAATTACTTGCGCGCGGCGAGTGTGCGAATCCGCACAACGCTTCGACATCCGCGCGTTCGCTGGGCATTTTACCGCAACCCGTCGCGCGGTCCGAGCGCGCGTTTTCATGCGGGCAGCGCTTTGCCGCTGTCCGATCCCGCAAGCCATCCCTGGCGGAAAACCCTGTGGCAGACCAAGTCCTCACTGATACCTTCTTCGAACAATTCGACCTGCACCCGCATCTTGCCGCCGGCCTCGCCGATTGCGGTTTTACCCGCTGCACTCCGATCCAGGCACTGACCCTGCCGGTCGCGCTGGCGGGTCGCGATGTTGCAGGCCAGGCCCAGACCGGCACCGGCAAGACCTGTGCATTCCTGGTCGCGGTGATGAACCGCCTGCTGAGTAAAACCGCGATCCCCGAGCGCAAGGACAACGATCCGCGCGCGGTGATCGTGGCGCCGACCCGCGAGCTTGCGATCCAGATCGACAAGGATGCGCAGGCGATCGGCCGCCACACCGGCCTGCGCTTCGCGCTGATCTACGGCGGCGTCGATTACGACAAGCAGCGCCAGCAGTTGCGCGATGGTTGCGATGTCATCATCGCGACGCCCGGTCGCCTGATCGATTACTTCAAGCAGCATGTCTTCAGTTTCCGTGCGGTCGAGGCCACCGTGATCGACGAGGCCGACCGCATGTTCGACCTCGGCTTCATCAAGGACGTGCGTTACCTGCTGCGCAAGATGCCGCCGCGCGAAGAACGCCAGGGCATGCTGTTCTCGGCGACGCTCTCCTACCGCGTGCTGGAACTGGCCTACGAGCACATGAACCAGCCGCAGAAGCTGAGCGTCGAGACCGAGCATGTGACCGCCGACCGGGTGCGCCAGCAGGTGTTCTTCCCGGCCAAGGAAGAAAAGATTCCGTTGCTGCTGAACCTGCTGGACCATTGCGATCCGCAACGCAGCATCGTGTTCGTCAATACCCGCGCTGCCGCCGAGCGCGTGACGCAACGGCTGTCGCGGCAGGGATTCAAGGTCGGCGCGCTGTCGGGCGATGTGCCGCAGGCCAAACGCCAGAAATTGCTGGAACGCTTCAAGCAGGGGCAAATCGAGGTGCTGGTCGCGACCGACGTCGCGGCGCGCGGCCTGCACATCGCCGATGTCACCCATGTATTCAATTACGACCTGCCACAAGACGGCGAGGATTACGTGCACCGCATTGGCCGCACCGCGCGACTCGGCGCCGAGGGCGACGCGATCAGTTTCGCCTGTGACCTGTATGCGATGAACCTGCCCGATATCGAGCGTTACATCGACATGAAGATTCCGGTGCAGGTGATCGAACCCGAATGGCTGGCCATGCCGTCGCCGCGCGCGAGCGCACATTCCGCAAGGCACGATGCCGGTAGTGAATCCACGCAAGCGGTGCCGGCAATGGGCGCGGATACGGTGAACGCGGACGTGGACAAGCCCGCGGCGGCAAAACGCCGCCGTCGGCGGCGCAAACCGAACGCGCAATCCGCGTCGCCGCCTGCGGCCGGCGGTTGATTAGATAAGCTTACCCC
>JBOHYX010000273.1:0-3918 GCA_050738115.1 Rhodanobacteraceae bacterium | reverse complement strand
CCAGCGTCTGGCCCTTGGCCGGGTCCGCAACCCTGAAATGCACCTTGGGATCGTGCGTGACGAGATTGACGTCCAGCGTCTGCCCGGCCGCGATGGCAACCGTGTAATCGTGCGCCGTGGCCTGTGGGTCCAGCGTCCCAGCTTCCTGTATCCACGGATTGTCGGCCTCGAAGGCCACCGCCGTGGTGGCTGGCACTAGGTCCGACTGCCCGTACTGCCCGATCTGCAACGCGTACTTCGCCTTTTCGTCGCGTTGCATCGCCTCCGGCTGGACGTACACGTGGATCAGATAGTTCGCGGGTGCGGTCGTCTTGGTCGACCACGTGGTCGCGCCCGTCTTGAAGGTATCGACCAACTGTTTGCGCTGCGTTTCATCCTTGATCGTGAAGAACACGTTGGGGTCGCGCGTGATGAGGTTGATCTGGAACGTCTTGTCGGCGGGGATCGCGACGGAATAGTCGTGCGAACTGTCGAAACGGCTGACCGTGTCCACTTCCTGGACCCAGTGGGCATTGGGCTCGAACGTGACCGTCACCGGCTGGCTGGCGAAGGCCGGGAAGGCCACCGCGCCGCACAAGGCAAGCCCCAGGGCGATCGCGTACGGGCGGAATGGAACGGTGCGTTGCATGGACGAAGACCTCGCGCGGATGGTGTGAGGCGCCCCCCGGATTTCGGGCGCGGGACACCAGCCAGGAATGACCGGGACCACTTCGCAGCATACTATTTTTCGCGCGGCGGGCTCGCGCCGGCGCGGCGGCCGCGCGTCTTCACTGCCGCCGGCCGGGTTTGCAAGTTGCATCGTCGGTCACCGCGGTCACCGCGCCAGCCACCGAGACGACCGTGCGGCCGTGGCCAGCGAAGCTTCCGCTGGCTGCGCATCGCGGCCGTCGATCCTCCACAATGGGCGTTTTTGCAAGGGCTCCTGCATGTTGCTGACGCTTGCCATCATCGCCGTCACCTGCGTGGTCTCCTGGATCGCCTTCAAGGACGGCAAGCTCCTCGACCGGCTGCTGCTGTGGCCGCCGGCCGTCGACAAGAAGCACGAGTACTGGAGGTTGTTGAGCTACGGCCTGGTTCACGGGGATTTCACGCACCTACTGTTCAACATGTTCACGCTGTTCTTCTTCGGGCGCGCGATGGAAGGCCTGTACGCGCGCTATCTCGGCCCGGGTGGTTTCCTGTGGTTTTACGCAGGCGGACTGCTGGTGTCGATCCTGCCGACCTACATCAAGAACCGCCGCAATCCCAACTACCGCAGCCTGGGTGCCTCCGGTGCGGTGGCGGCCGTGCTGTTCGCCTACATCCTGCTGGCGCCGTGGTCGATGATCATCGTGTTCGTGATCCCGGTGCCGGCGATCCTGTACGCGGTAGCGTTCCTCGCGTACTCGATCTACATGGACCACCGCGGCGGCGGCTACATCAACCACAGCGCGCATTCATGGGGCGCGGCGTACGGCATCGTGTTCACCGTGATCATGGAGCCGCGCATCGCCGGAATTTTCGTGCAGCAGTTGTCGCATCCATCGTTCGGGCTTTGACGGCCGTCAGCGGTGGGACAGGGCCGGGCGGTACAATGGATGACTCACGCTACTGGCCGGCGCGTGCGCCAGCCACGACCGGAATGTCCATGAACGAAACCACCGGCAGTCCTCGAGTGCTGCCAGGCAGCAAGTTCACCAGCCCGCAGGGCACCCGCGCCGTCAAGGACGGTATTCGCCCGAGCGCCCTGAGCAAGGTGCCCGACGCCGCGCGCAAGCCGCCGTGGCTGCGGGTGAAGCTGCCGGCTGGCGCGAAATACGAGGAGATCCGCAACATCGTCCGCAGCCATAAACTGTCGACGGTGTGCGCGGAATCGCACTGTCCCAACATCGCCGAATGCTGGGGGCGGGGCACCGCGACGTTGATGCTGATGGGCTCGGTGTGTACCCGCGCCTGCAGGTTCTGCTCGGTGGCGACCGGCAATCCGCACGGTTGGCTCGATCCGCTGGAACCCGCGAACGTCGCCGATGCCGTCGCGCTGATGGGGTTGAAGTACGTCGTGTTGACCTCGGTGGACCGCGACGATCTTGCCGACGGCGGCGCGGGCCACTACGCCGCGTGCGTGCGCGCGATCCACGGCCGGACGCCTGAAACAGCCGTCGAAGCGCTGACACCTGATTTCGCCGGCCGGCGCGCGTGCGTCGCGACCGTGCTGGATGCGGGACTCGCGACCTACGCACAGAACATCGAGACGGTCGAGCGCCTGACGCATCCGGTGCGCGATGCGCGCGCGGGCTACCGGCAGACACTCGATGTGCTGGAATTCGGCAAGGGCTACGCGCCGGCGACCGTCACCAAGACCAGCATCATGCTGGGCCTGGGCGAGACCGACGACGAAATCGAGCGCACGCTTGCCGACATCCGCGCGGCGGATGTGGACGTCGTCACGATGGGGCAATACATGCGGCCCACGCAAAACCACCTGCCAGTCCAGCGTTTCGTCACGCCCGAACAGTTCCATGGCTACCGGGAGCTCGCCCTCGGCATGGGCTTCCTCGAAGTGGTGTCGGGGCCGCTGGTGCGCTCGAGCTATCGGGCCGAGCGCGTGCTCGAGCAGAACAACGTCGGCCTCGACGCGGCGATCGCCGACGGCATCCGCCAGACGGCCGCGCTGCGGTGCTGACGATCGATTCGGGCACGCGCTGGCGGACGGCGCAGGTGTTCGTCGCAACCGGTGCGGCCGCGATCATCGGCGGCGGCCTGGTGGCGGCGGCGGTCGCGCATTCACCGGTGCAGCGGCTGGTCTGGATGTCGGCCTACCTCGTGTTGATCGTCGGGGTGGCGCAGATCGTATTCGGCGCGGGCCAGGCATCCCTGACCACGCGCCAGCCGAACCCCGGGTGGGTCGCGACCGAATGGCTGGTGTTCAACCTCGGCAACGCCGGCGTGATCGCAGGCACGCTGGTCGGATCCTTTGCGTTGGTGCTGGTCGGCACGCTGTTGTTCGCCGCCGGCATTGCACTGTTCCTGGTCGGGACCCGCGGCTCGGTTCGCGGCTGGCTGATCGGATACCGGATCCTGCTGGGCCTGATTTTCGCAAGTTCGCTGGTCGGACTCGGATTGTCGCTCACGCGCTGAGCGTGGCCGTGCACCACGGCCTCAGCCCCAAGGCTGGGCGTCTGCAAGCAAGGCGCGCAGCCGCGACTCGTCCGCGTCGGCAAGCAGGTGCTGGGCTTCCTGCATGTTGGCCGTTTCCAACGGGCGTTGCAGCACGCCCTCGCCGCCGATGCGGGTGAAAATCAGCAGCACGTTGCCGAAGGAGGCTTCCATCAGCGCGGCCTGCCAGTGACTGCCGTGCTTGTCGTCGAAACTTCGCATTGCTGAATGTTCGGGTGGGGGATCAACAGGATACACGTGCGAAGCGGGCGCTTTCATGCGATAATCGCGCCGTCCTGACGCACGGATCGGACGACTGCTCGCCGGTACGGACCTGCCTGCCGCGCGGCAGCCGGAGACGCACACTGCGCGTCCACGGCTGCGGCGAATGCCTGCGGTGTCGAGCGGGCGAATCGGCTGATCTCGACATTCGCCGGTCGATGGACGCGCGTCACGGCGCGCGGCGGCTGACATCCACGGCGCTTCATCATCGATCAGGCTCGTCAGGCCCCGACCAAAGGGGTCGAGCATGCAACGCAATCACATGAGGAATGCATCAATGGCAACGTCACGTAATCGCAAGCCCTCCAGCACGCGCGGGAAAAAGGTGTCGCCGAAGGCGGCCGCCAAGCCCCGGACGGCGCGCAGCGTGACCGCGAAACCCGCCACGGCCCCCCGGACCGTGAAGAAAGGGACGGGCCGTACAACCCAAAAGCCGGCCAAGGCCGCCGCACGCCCCGGCACTGCGCGAACGGGCAAGCGTCCGACCAGCCGCAACGGCAC
>JBOHYX010000272.1:0-3936 GCA_050738115.1 Rhodanobacteraceae bacterium | reverse complement strand
CTCGGCGCCCCCTCATCGCACGAGCGCCGCCGGCAAAGCAGCGTTGCAATGCTCGACGGGCTCCGACCCCGTCCTCGATTCCCGAGTCCTGATTCCTGAGTCCCGAGTCCCGAGTCCCGAGTCCCGAGTCCCGGGTCCCGAGTCCCGAGTCCCGAGTCCCGAGTCCCGAATCCCAAATCATCATGCCCGTCCGCATCCGCCCTGCCACGCCCGCCGACGTTCCCTTCCTCGTCGACTGCAACGCAGCGATGGCGGCGGAAACCGAGCGCAAGTCATTGGACCGCGAGGTGCTGACGCGCGGCACGCAGGCGGTGTTCGCCGATCCCCGTCGCGGCTTCTATTTTGTCGCGGAGCGTGACGGCGTTCCGGCGGGATGTCTCCTGATCACCTACGAGTGGAGCGACTGGCGCAACGGCGACTGGTGGTGGATCCAGAGCGTGTATGTCGTCGCCGGCGCGCGCCGGCGCGGTCTGTTCCGCACGCTGTTTGCCGACGTGGAGCAGCGCGCGCGCGCAGCGAACGCGGTCGGCCTGCGGTTGTACGTCGAACGCGACAACCAGCGCGCGCAGCAAACGTACGCCGCGCTCGGCATGCGCGAGGAACCCTACAAGATGCTGCGGCGGGGATTCATCGAATTTCCGTAGCAGCGCGCCGGCGCGTAGCGCCTGCGCTTTCTTTTCGCCCGACCATCGGCTGGCGCAGCCTCCGGTCGCGGCCAGGGCCGCGCCTACAATGGCCGGGTCGCCGCGAGGAGCGCACCGCATGATCCCGCAAACCCGCCGCGTCGCCGTGCTGGGTGGCGCGCGCATTCCATTTTGCAAGCGCGACACCGCGTACGCCGATCTCGGCAACTTCGGGCTGGCGGTGAAGGTGCTGGGCGCGCTGGTCGAGAAGTTCGGCTTGAACGGCGTCGAACTCGGCGAGGTCGCGTTCGGCGCGGTGATGAAGCACCCCGCCGACTGGAACCTCGCACGCGAGGCGCTGCAGTCCTCCGGCCTCGCCATGACCACGCCCGGCATCACCACCGCGCGCGCCTGCGGCACTTCGCTCGACAACGCGATCCTGATCGCGCAGAAGATCGCGACCGGCCAGATCGAGGCCGGCATCGGCGGCGGCTCGGACACCACCAGCCAGGTGCCGCTGACGTATTCCAGTCGCCTGCAGCAACGCCTGCTGGACTTGAACCGCGCAAGGACCTTCGGGCAGAAGCTGCGTGCGGCCACGCGCGGGTTCCATCTGCGCGAGCTGAAACCGCAGGTGCCGGGCGTGGTCGAGCCGCGCACCGGGCTGTCGATGGGCCAGCACTGCGAGAAAATGGCGCGCGAGTGGAAGATCGGGCGCGCGGAGCAGGATGCCTGGGCGCTCGGCAGTCATCACAAGCTCGCGGCTGCGTACGCCGCGGGATTTTTCGAGGACTTGGTCGTGCCGTTCCGCGGCGTCGCCAGCGACAACCTGCTGCGTGCCGACAGCACCGCCGAAAAACTCGCTGCGTTGAAGCCCGTGTTCGACCGCAACTCGGGCCAGGGCACGCTGACCGCCGGCAATTCCTCGGCGCTTTCTGACGGTGCCGCGGCAGCGCTGCTCGCAAGCGAAGACTGGGCGAGCGCGCGCAAGCTGCCGATCCTCGCGTACCTGACTGACGCGGAAGTCGCGGGCGTCGATTACGTGCACGGCGAAGGCCTCTTGATGGCGCCGACGATCGCGGTGCCGCGCCTGCTCAAGCGCGCCGGCCTCACCCTGCAGGATTTCGACTTCTACGAAATCCACGAGGCGTTCGCGGCGCAGGTGCTGTGCCAATTGCGGGCATGGGAATCGGCGGATTATTGCCGGAGCCGGCTTGGCCTGGATGCGCCGCTCGGCGCCATCGACCCCGCGAAGATCAACGTCTGCGGCTCCAGCCTCGCGACCGGCCATCCGTTCGCCGCGACCGGCGCGCGGATCGTCGCAACGCTTGCAAAGCTCCTGGCGCAGAAGGGCTCGGGCCGCGGCCTGATCTCGATCTGCACCGCCGGCGGCATGGGCGTCGTCGCAATCCTCGAGCGCTGACCCTACGGCGGGCGGTGCTCGCCCTACGCGTCCTTCGAACGTTGCGCAGCAGGGCGCATCGCGGACAGCGTCCGCCACCGGCCCGTTACGGCGGGCGTTGCCCGCACCACACGCAATCAACCTACCCTGAAGAGCGTCGGCTTCCACGCTCCGCTGGCGTAGGACTCGCTGCGGCGGCGACGCATCCGCGCCATCACTTCCGCGCGCCGGGCATCCGCCCAGTCCATGCGCTTGGCGCCGAGTGCCGCTGAATCCACGCCGCGGCGACGCGCCTCGTCCTCGCGCCATTCGACGAAGTCCGCGTAGGCGTCGAGTTCGTGCTTGAGCTCCTCGCTGCACAACTCGATCATGATGGCATCGTCGAGGTACCCGAGCACCGGCGTGGAGTCGGGAATGAGGTCGAGCGGATCGGACAGGTACACCAGCGAAGCATTCACGCGCTCGCGCTCGCCGGGGGACAGTTCGAAGCCGATGTCTCCGGCCATGTCGATGAGCTGCTCGACGACGTCCAGCCGATCGCGGATGAAGCTAGGCAGGTGCTGGTCGCGGGTTTCCGCCAGGGTCTTGCGCGCGTCGGTGGCGATCTGTGCCGGATCGTGCGCGCGCACCGTTTTCTGCGCACTGCGCAAGGCTTCCTTGAAGGGCACCAGATCATCGTCAGTAAGTTCGAGATTGATCGCCAGCGACATGACGAAAGTCCTCGCGCGCAGTGAGTGCGCCAGACTAGCCAGCCGCCATGGCGGCGTCAATCAGGCCGTGCTGAAAGTCAAGCCATGGAAGGCCGTTCCGGCTTCTCACAAAATCCCCTGGATGCCTTGCCCGAACGCAACGATGAAACGCGCGATGATCGAGGTGAGCGACAGTTGGACGTCCGGGAAGTCGCCGACCGGTCGCCAGTTCTGCAGGAAGTCCGGACTGTTCGGGGGAACCGGTTTGCCGCCGGGTTTCAGTTGGTAATCGGTGGCATAACCCCACGGCCAGATGTCGAAGATCGGCAGTTTGTTGGAAAAGTCGCCGATGGCCTGGCTGATGTCGCCGATCACCGGGATGGGGTCGCGCGGCGCGACCAGCCAGGCGTTCTGGGGCGCGGCATCGAGCAGGATCGCCGCCCGCACCTGTTCGGCGAAGGCCTTGTTGTCGACGATGACGCCATCCTCGGTGTTGATGTCCGCCGAGCGCGGGTCGAGGTTGTGCGAGCCGACCATCGCGATGCGCCCATCCACGACCAGCGACTTCGCGTGCAGGCTGAGGCGCGGGCCCGGCCCGGGTTCGATCGGCGCGCGACCACCCCGATGTGGCGAGGCGCGCTCCGAGCCGAAGCCCGACAGTTCGTCGTAGTCGCCCAGCATCCTGCGAATATCCGCCGGGCGCGGCATCAACTCGTGGATCTGGAACCCGTAGTCCACGAGATACTTCTTGTGGTGCTTGTAGGACAGCGCGTACACCGGCACGGAATCGGTCGAGGCCAGCGAATCGGTGGACACGATCACCTGCACCGGCGGCCTTTTCTTTTGCAAGGCCTTGAAGATCTTCCCGGCGCGGTGCGTCATCACCAGGTATGGCGTCTGCAGCACGATCTGGTGCTTGGCGCCCGCAATCAGTTCCATGAGGTAGTGGGTCAGTTCCAGGGCCTGCGGGCCGTGCACGGACTCGTCCTTGGACGGCAGGTCGTAAAAATAATCGACCAGTCCCACGTCCAGGCTGTGGTCGACCAGGTGGATTTCGAGCCAGACGGGGTCCTCGGCGGCGGCGCGCACCGTCGCGACGCGCTGCGGGTCGGCAAAACGCGGCTCGGTCCACGGCCTGGCGTCGAACGCGCGCGCGAGGATGTCGGCATTGACGTCCTTCAGGTGCGTGATCGGGACCGCGCGCTTGGCGTGCCAGTACAGG
>JBOHYX010000271.1:0-3937 GCA_050738115.1 Rhodanobacteraceae bacterium | reverse complement strand
GGGACAACGAGGCTACCTGTTACGCTTTCCCGAGTCCCGAGTCCCGAGTCCCGAGTCCCGAGTCCCGCGAGCGCAGCGAGCACGCATGAGCATCAAAAGCGACAACTGGATCCGCCGCATGGCCGAGCGCGGCATGATCGAACCGTTCGAGCCCGGCCAGATCAAGCACAACGGCGGCGGCCGCATCGTGTCCTACGGCACCTCGAGCTACGGCTACGACGTGCGCTGCGCCGACGAGTTCAAGATCTTCACCAACATCAATTCGACCATCGTCGATCCGAAGGACTTCGACTCGGGCAACTTCGTCGACTTCAAGGGCGACTGCTGCATCATTCCACCCAACTCGTTCGCTCTGGCGCGCACCGTCGAGTACTTCCGCATTCCGCGGACGATCCTGACGATCTGCCTCGGCAAGAGCACCTACGCGCGCTGCGGCATCATCGTGAACGTCACACCGCTGGAGCCGGAATGGGAAGGCAACGTGACGCTGGAGTTCTCCAACACCACGCCGCTGCCCGCCAAGATCTATGCCAACGAAGGGATCGCGCAAATGCTGTTCCTCGAATCGGACGAGGTGTGCACGACCAGCTACAAGGACCGCGGCGGCAAGTACCAGGGCCAGCGGGGCGTGACGCTGCCGAAGACGTAGCTGTGCTCTCGCTCTCCGCGGATGCATTGCCGTCATGCATCTCACAAAACGACGCGCGGTCGCCCCGTTCTCGTCATTCCGGGGCTGTCCGCAGCTTCACCGCGGGCAGAACCCGGAATCCAGCTCTGCTCTCCCTTCGAACGAAAAGCTGGATTCCGGGTTCCGTCGCCGATGAAACTGGCGACGGCCCCGGAATGACGAGTGTTGTGAGACTCGTTGCTGGTGCATCAGTTGTGATCAAGAGAGAGGAATGCGTTCGGGGCAGACGGAGACAAGCGTGCGACACATTCAGCCCACCTGTGGCAGACTTGCGCGGTTCCGGCCGCAGGGCCTGGCTTGACGATCAGCAACGGAGACCGATCCATGACGCTGCATTCAATCTTCACACGACTCGGCGGTGCAGCCATGCTCGGCTCGCTGCTGGCACTCGCGGCGTGCAACGCCAACGTCCGGCGCGGCGCAGAGACGGTCGTCAACGTGCCGCAGCACTACGACATGACGCTCGGCGCCTACAAGGACAACCAGTTCCTGCTGGATGGCGCGGTGTTGAGCGCGCCCGACCTCGAGGGCCACTTTCGCTACCTCGAGGACCAGAAGCAGTTGCCGAAAACGGTGCTGCTGGAGGACAGCGACTCGGCCAAGGTCAACGACGCCGACCTCCGCGAGTTCGCGAGCCTGCAGTTGGCCTTCCACTTCACCGGCTACGTGCTGCACAAGGGCAAGCTCACCCTGATGACCGCGGTGGCCGCGCCCACGCCCAAGGGCAAGGACAAGAAGTAGCGCGCTTCAGGCTTCCGCGCCGGCAGCCAGCCGAACCTCGGTGCGCACGGTCAGCGCGCTGCGCACGATGATTCCGAGCGCGCGCCGCATGTCTTCGAGCGGCATGCCGGGTTCGCCGTGCCGCGCCGCCTGCTCGGGCAGCCACGGCACGTGCACGAATCCCGCGCGCGTGTTGCGCCGCCGTCGCATGGCGTGCATCAGCGCGTAGAACACCTGGTTGCACACGTAGGTACCCGCGGTCTGCGAGACCTGCGCGTTGAGCCCCGCTTCGCGCAATGCCCGCAGCGAAGCCTTGACGGGCAGCGTCGAGAAAAACGCCGCGGCGCCGCCGTGCAGCACCGGCACGTCGACCGGCTGCGCGCCGGCGTTGTCGGGAATGCGCGCGTCGATCAGGTTGATCGCGACGCGCTCCAGCGAAATGCCTTCGCGGCCGCCGGCGAGGCCCACCGCCACCGCCACCCGTGGTTCGGTCAGCCGCAACGCGTGCGACAGGGCCGGGAGCGAAGTATCGAATTCACACGGCAGTTTCACCGCCGTGACGCGGCAGCCTTCGATCACGCTGCCGTCGAGCGCGCGTACCGCTTCCCATGACGGGTTCACGGTCTCCCCGCCGAACGGCGCAAAGCCGGTCAGCAGCACGGCGGGCTCGTGTCGGCGCCTGGCGGGGCTCAAAACCGGAAGATCAGCAGGTACATGAGCGCCAAGTTTACGACGAGCAGCACCGCGCCGGTTTTCCACTGTGCGCGGATCACGTCGTTCTGGCGCGGCAGCTCGAGCAGGGCCACCGGCACGATGTTGAAATTGGCGGCCATCGGCGTGAACAAGGTGCCGCAGTAGCCGCTCAGCATGCCCAGCGAGCCGAGAATCGCCGGATTGGCGCCGTGCATCTGGATCAGGAGCGGCAGGCCGACGCCCGCGGTCAGCACCGGGAACGCCGCGAACGCGTTGGCCATGATGACCGTGAACTGCACCATCCCGAGACCATAGGCGATCACGCACGCCAGGGCACTCTGGACCGGTATCACCATTCGCACCAGGTCCGACACGGCTGAGCCCACCCCGGTGGCCGCAAACACGCCGCCCAGCGCCGCCAGGGTCAGGGGCAGCAGAGCGGCCCAGCCGAGGGTGTCGAGCAGGCGCCGGCCTTCGGTCAAGCCCGCTCCGGGTTTTGCGCGGGTCACCCGCAACGCCGCGACCAGCGCGACGACGCACGCGAGCGCAAGCCCGGTCAGCGTCATCTGCACGGGGTCGAACAGGCGCCAGTGGCCGATTGCGAGGTAGCCGCCGAACACCGCGACCAGCAACGTGACCAGCGGGATCAACACGGCCGGGCCGAACAGGCGATGGCCAAGGCGCTTCGCGTCCGCTTCGCGCTCGGCTTGATCGCGTTCGACAAGCTGTCCGCGCAGCATGCGCGGCGACAGGACCGCCAGCGCCAGCACGCCGACGCCGGCGAGCTGCGCCGGAAGGTCCCGGTGCGCGGTGGTCGCGGCCAGTACCGCGTGGCCACCGGCCATGAGTGCCGCCAGCACGGCCCAGAACGCCGCGTGTGCCCAGCGCCGGTCGCGCAGGTTCAGCCACGCGGCACCGGCGAGGAACAGCGCGATCAGCCAGTAGGCGTGTTCGATCCGGAGCACGCTCAGAGCCCTTCGTCGTCGGTGCGGCGAAGGCCGGAATCCAGCACCTCGGCCGGCTGCATTTGCGCCGGGTTGCGGCCGCCGTCCGGCTCCGGCGAGGCGGATGTTCCGGGCCGCCGGCGAGGATCGATCCGTCGCGCAAACAGCACCGTGCGGACGACATGGATCAGGAACGCGGCGATCGCGGTCGGCAGCGCCCACAGCGCGATGTGCAGCGGCTCGAGATCAATGCCGTGCTGGGAATAGAACCCCTGGATCAGCAGCACGGCGCCGAGCGCGATGAACACGTCCTCGCCGAAGAACAGGCCGATGTTGTCGGTGGCGGCGCTGAAGGCGCGCACGTCGTCGCGCTGGCCATCCGTCAGGCGCGCGTCGCCCCGTTCCGCGGCGGCCTCGGCCATGGGCGCCAGCAGCGGACGCACCGTCTGCGCCTGCCCGGCGACGTTCGTGAGCCCCAGCATCGACAGGATCTGGCGCAGGCCAAGGTAGGCGATCAGGAGCCGCGGCAGCGTCAGGCCGCGCAGGTTCGAAATCCAGTTGCGGGCGTGTTCGCGAAGGCCCGCGCGTTCCAGCACCCCGATCGCCGGAAGCGTCAGCACGAACAGCAGCAGGGCGCGTTCGGACACGAAACTGTTGCCGATCAGCGCCAGGATTTCAGCTATCGACTTGCCTGCCGCGAGCCCGCTGACGATGCCGGCAAGCACGACGACCGGAACCGGGTTGAAGCGGAGCGCGAAGCCCGCGACGACCACCAGCACGCCGAGCAACGGCAGATAGTGGAGCAGCGCGGTCATCCGGATGCGGTGCGCCGCGTCACGCCGGGCGGCCCGCTGCCTCGACCGTGACACCCGCGCGCGTCAAGCCCCGCTGC
>JBOHYX010000270.1:0-3942 GCA_050738115.1 Rhodanobacteraceae bacterium | reverse complement strand
TGCGTTGTGCTACCTGACGCTCCAGCGGGTCGGCGCGATCGGGGTGCCGGTCAATTACCGGCTGGCAGGCGGCGAACTGGCCCACATCCTGAAAGACAGCGAACCCGCCGTCCTCGTCTACGACACCGAGATCGGACGCAATGTCGAAGCAGCGCTGGCGAACGCGGCGGTGCCGCGGATCATCGCCGTCGGCGACGGCGAACCGCTGCCGGGCGCGCTGCAATTCCGCGATCTGATCGCGGGCGCCGAAGGTGCGCCGCCACCCCTTCCCGAGGACTTTTCCACTTACGAAGAGACCACGCGGTTGTACACCTCCGGCACCACCGGCATGCCCAAGGGCGTCGCGCTGCCCTCGCTTGTGGAAGTCATGAGCGCGCACGACGTGATCATGCATTTCCCGCTCGGCCCCTACGACCGCACCCTCAACATGACGCCGTGGTTCCACCGCGGCGGCCTGTACTCCGGCGGCCCGAACCCCGTGTTCTATGTCGGTGGATCGGTCGTCCCGATGCGCGCGTTCGATTCCGCGACGACCCTCGACTGGGTCGACGAATACGGCATCACGTTCCTGATCGGCGCGCCCACGACACTCGAGATGATCGCCCGCGAACAGGAACGCCAACCGCGCACGCTGGCCACCCTGAAGGGCGTGGTCACCATGGGTGCGCCGCTCGACCGCGCGGCGGCGCTCCGCTATCAACGCCTGCTGACTCCACGCATCTTCAACGGCTACGGCACCACCGAAACGTTCTGGAACACGTTCCTGCGACCCGAGGACATGCCTGACCGCGCCGGCAGCGCCGGGCGTGCATGCACCGACGACGACGTCGCGGTCGTGCACGTGTACGCGGATCGTCGCGCGGCGCCGGACGACACCGTGCCCCGCGACGGGCACACGCCCGGCGAAGTCATCATGCGCAGTCCGAAGTCAGGGTTCGCTTACGTGAACCTGCCGAACGTCCAGGAGGAAAAGTTCTACCACGGCTGGCTCTACCCCGGCGACATCGCGACCTGGGACGACGATGGATTCATCACGATCCTCGGTCGCAAGGACGACATGATCATCTCGGGCGGCGAGAACGTGCATCCCGTGCAGGTGGAAGCGTGCCTCGCCGAGCACCCGGGCGTCGCCGACGCCGCGGTGGTCGGCGTGGCCGATGCGCACTGGGGACAACGGATCGTTGCCTACGTGGTCCGCAAGGACGCCTCGACCAGCGCTGACGATCTGGACGCACACTGCCGGGCCAGCAACAATCTCGCGAACTTCAAGCGCCCGCGCGGTTACCGGTTCGTCGACGCGCTGCCGATGACTGCGACGGGCAAGAAAATGCACTTCAAGGTGGCCGAATGGGCGACTGCCGACGACCGCGCCGGATTGTTCGAGGTACCCACCCGAAACCTGAAAGGGAATTGACCCGTGGACGATGAGGGGATTGTCATCACCGGGCTGGGCGCCATTACGCCGCTCGGCAACGATTGGAAGGACACGTGGGCGGCCCTCGTGACAGGCCGCAGCGGGGTCGCATCCATCACGCATTTCGATGCGTCCGCATTCCCGACGACGATCGCGGCCGAGGTCAAGGGCTTTCATCCGGAGGACCACTTCGACGTCAAGGAGCTCAACCGCTCATCGCGAACGAGCCAATTGGCCGTTGTCGCGGCCCGTGAAGCCGTCGCGGACGCCGGCCTCGATCCGCAGCTTGACGACCTCGACGCCGGGGTCGTGCTGAACTGCGCCGTCTCGGGCTTCGCCGAGATCCAGAACGCGACCGAGGTGCTCCACGCGGAGGGGCTGCGCAGGGTCAGCCCGACGTTCGTGGCAGCGTCGATTGCCAACATGCCCGCCTGCGAAGTCGCGATCCACCTCGGCGCGCACGGGCCCGTGAATGCCAGCGCACTCGCCTGTGCCTCGGGGCTGTACGCCCTGGTCCAGGCGTCCGCATTGCTCAGGAACGGCGAGGCCGACGTCATGATCGCAGGCGGCGCCGACGCCGCGATCACGCCGACGATGTTTGCGGGCCTGTCGGCGATGCGCGCACTGTCGCGCAACAATGCCGACCCCGCAGGCGCGAGCCGCCCGTTCGACGCCGGCCGCGATGGATTCGTTTTTGGCGAAGGTGCGGTCGTGTTCGTGCTCGAGCGAAAGGCGCACGCCCGCGCCCGCGGGGCACGGATCTACGCCGAGATCCTCGGCGGCGCGCTGACCTGCGATGCCTTCCACATCGTCGCGCCCGAACGCAGCGGGGTCTGGGCCGCCCGCGCCATTTCCCGCGCGCTTGAAAAATCGAGGCTCGATCCCGCCAGCGTGGATTACGTCTGCGCGCACGGCACCTCGACCCGGGCGAATGACCGGATGGAGACGGTCGCGATCAAGCGTGCATTGGGCGATGTCGCCACCCGGGTTCCGGTGTCGGCGCCCAAATCCATGACCGGGCACCTGATCGGTGCCGCCGGTGCGCTCGGTGGTCTGGTATGCGCCCTGTCGATCCATGAGGGCGTGATCCCGCCGACGATCAATTACCGGACGCCGGATCCCGAATGCAACCTCGACTACGTGCCGGGCGACGCGCGCGAGCAGCACGTGCGCCACGCCATCACGAATGCGTTCGGTTTCGGCGGCCAGAACTGCGTCGCCGTATTCGGAGCCGCGTGAACGACACGGCCCCGGCCGCCGTCAGGGCATGTACATCCCGCCGTTCACGTGCAGCGTCTCGCCGGTGATGTAGGCAGCGTCAGGCGACGCGAGAAACGCCACTGCGTGGGCGACATCGACGGGCGCGCCTAGGCGGCCAAGCGCGATGGCCCCTTCCAGTCCCTTGCGCTGGTCGTCGCTGAGTGCGCGGGTCATGTCGGTGTCGATGAAACCGGGTGCGACCACGTTCACGGTGATCCCGCGCGAGCCGATCTCGCGCGCGAGCGATTTCGAGAACGCGATGATCCCGGCCTTGGCCGCCGCGTAATTGGTCTGGCCCGGATTGCCGGTGACGCCCACCACCGATGCGATGTTGATGATGCGGCCGCGGCGCGCCTTCATCATCGTGCGCATCACCGCCTTCGAGGTCCGGTACACCGAGGTCAGGTCGGTGTCGAGGATCGCCTGCCAGTCCTCGTCCTTCATCCGCATCAGCAACTGGTCGCGGGTGATGCCGGCATTGTTGACCAGGATCGACAGCCCGCCGTGCGCCTTGATGACCGCATCGATGAGCGCCTCCACCGCGGCGCCGTCGGTGACGTCCAGCACACGTCCGTCGCCGCCGCGACTCGACAACCGCTGCGTGATCGCCTGCGCGCCCGCTTCGCTGGTCGCGGTGCCGATGACCTTCGCGCCCCGCGCCGCCAATTCGTCCGCGATCGCCGCGCCGATGCCGCGCGAGGCGCCGGTGACCAGCGCGATTTCGCCTTGCAGTACTTCAACCATCGGGCCACTCCAAAAAGGGAAAACGAAGAGACGAAGAGACGACGTGCAGCTTTTCGTCTCCTCGTTTCAGCGAGCGCAGCGAGCGGTCGCCTACTCGTCTATTCGTCCAGCGCGTGCAGCGAGCGTCGCCTCCCTTTTATTGAACGTCGGCAAGCGCCGCGCGCAACTCGTCCGGCGTACCGAGCGCGCGCGCGTCGATGGACTTGTCGATGCGCCTGCACAACCCGACCAACACCTTGCCAGGCCCGCATTCGAAGATCTTCGCAGCACCATTTCGCACCAGCGACTGCACCGTGTCCGTCCACAGCACCGGCATGTACAACTGGCGCTCGAGCGCCGCCCGGATGAATTCGATGCCGGCGTGCGCCTTGGCATCCGCATTCTGCAGCACGGGGATAGTTGGCAGGCGCCATGGCAGATCGGCCATGCGCGCGGCGAGCTGCTGCGCGGCATCCCGCATCAGCGGCGTGTGCGAGGGCACCGATATCGCGAGCTTGACCACCTTGCGTACGCCGAGCCCGGAC
>JBOHYX010000269.1:0-3953 GCA_050738115.1 Rhodanobacteraceae bacterium | reverse complement strand
GATACGTCCCGGCGCGCAGCGCGGCCAGTATCTTGTCGCCGTCGAGGCCGGGCAGGCGGTGGTCGAGGATCAGCAAATCCCAGCGTTCGGCGCGTGCGCGTTGCAGGGCCGACACCCCGTCCGCGCAGGCTTCGGGCTCGCCGCCGCAGGCCCGGATGGCGTCCTCGAGGAATGCCCGGCTGACCGGATCGTCTTCTGCCAGCAGCACGCGGAATGGCGTCTTGGCGTCCTTGTCCATTCCCTGATCCACGACGAATCCATCCCCCGATGCAAGCCCGCGCAGGCACGTGCCACCTTAAACTCCCATTCGGACACGCGCTGGCACAATCCGATCCAGTTTCATCGAAAAGGATCACCGTGGCAAGCTGGCGCCGGTGGCTCACAGCGTGCGGACTTCTGATGGCGTGCGTGGGCGCGCACGCTGCCGTGCGCGTGCAGGCCGCGACGCTGGCGCTGCCCGGCGTCGAGCTGGCCGGGGTGAGCATCGACGCCTCGCTGGCCGCGGACGGCAAGCCGACGTTGCGCCTCAAGGCCGCCAAGGTTTCGGTGCCGGCGCTCGGCTGGCGTGACGTCGCCGTGACGCTCAGCGGGGCACCGCAACGTGCGCACGCGGGCGCATGGAAGTTCGTGGGCCACGTCGCCACGCAACGGGCGCCGGGGAACGCGCTGGGCAACGCGAACCTCACGGTCCTTTACGATCCTGGCGGCGGCACGCTGGAGGTGGACATCGTCGACGGCAAGAGCCGCGTCGAGGCACTGCTGCCGCTGGACCAGACCTCGCACGTGCAGATGAAGCTCGCCGGGCTGCCGCTGACCTGGCTGCGCGGCGTGCTCGCCGCGGCATGGCCGGACGGGCGCATCGCTGCCGGGACCGTCGCGGGCGACGTGGCGCTCGACATGGCGCCGGGCGACACCAGGGTTTCGGGGCGCGTCGCGGTGTCCGGCGCCGACCTCGACAGCAAAAGCGGCACCATCGCGGCGCGCGGACTGGGTGCCGACGGCGCGTTCCGGATCGACACCGGCGTCGGAACCGGCGTGTTGTTCGACGGCCGGCTGCAGGGCGGGCAACTGCTGGCGGGGCCGCTGTACGCGGCACTTCCCAAGTATCCCGTTGGTGTGCACGTTTCGGGCAGCATCGGGCCGTCAGGGATCGCGATCGATTCGCTCGACTTCGATGATCCCGACGCCCTGCGCGTCAGCGGCAGCGTCGGGTTCGGCCCCAGGGGCAAGCTCGAGCGGCTGCAGCTCTCGCGGTTCGCGGCCACGTTTCCGGCGGCCTACATCCGCTACGGCGCGACGCTGGTGCAGAACCTCACGGGCTTCCAGTCGCTGGCGACGTCGGGCAGCATCAGCGGCTCGGTCGACTTCGATGACAAGGGACCACAGGCGATCGAACTCACCGCGAACAACGTCGCGCTGGACGACGCCGACGGCAGCCTGGCGATCGACGGCCTCGATGGCAGCGTGGACTGGCGCGCGGGCGTCTCGCGTCCGGCCACGCGGCTCAAATGGACCGGGCTTTCCATGTACCGGCTGGCGTTGGGTCCCGCCAGCCTGGGGCTCGAAGACGCCCACGGCACGTTGCAATTGCGCGCACCGGCCAGCGCGGCCCTGTTCGGCGGCGCGATCCGGATCGACCGGTTTGCGTGGCGGCCCGGCGCGGGCAAGGGCCAGCGCGTGTCGGCCGCGTTGTCCGCATCGGATGTCGACATGAACCAGTTGTGCGCGGCGCTCGGCTGGCCCGCATTCGGGGGCAAGCTCGGTGGTGCGGTCCCCGACGTTCGGTACAGCGGGGGTGACCTGGTATTCGGCGGCGGGTTGTCCCTCAACGTATTCGACGGCTCGGTCAGCGTGACCGACCTGAGCCTCAAGCATCCGTTCGGCAAGACGCCCGAACTCGAGGCCAATATCGGCATGCGCCAGCTCGACCTCGCGAAACTGACCGGCGCGTTCGGGTTCGGGCAGATCACCGGACGGCTCGACGGCGACATCGATGGGCTCACGCTGGCCGACTGGAAGCCGGTCGCCTTCAGCGCGAACCTGACCGCGACTGGCGGCGGCACGATCAGCCAGGACGCCATCAAGACGCTCACCGAAGTGGGTGGCGGCGGGATCGCGGGCGGCATTCAGGGCATGGCGCTGCGCCTGTTCAAGACCTTCCATTACGCGAAGATCGGGTTGAGCTGCACGCTGGCCCACGGGGTGTGCACGATGGGCGGCATCGTGCCCGAGCCGGACCCGGGCATCAGCGGCTACACGATGGTCGAGGGCAGCGGTTTGCCGCGCATCACCGTGATCGGCCACCAGCGCGCCGTGGACTGGGTGACCCTGGTGGATCGCCTGAAGGCGGCGACGGAAGGCGGCGCACCGGTCGTCCGTTAGCGCGAAAGCGCCCGTGTACACTTGCCCGGATGTTGCCCTCGTGGCGCTGCGATGTCCCCATGGAGGTTCCCGATGCGCAGGCAGTGGTTCCCGATCGTGCTTTCGATGGTGCTACTGGCGGGTTGCGTCACCGTCAACGTGTACTTCCCCGCCGCGCAGGCGCAGCAGGCCGCCGACCAGGTGATCGGCAACATCATGGGTTCCGATTCGTCCGGCGCGACGCCGGCGCCGGCCGCGAGCACGCACCCCGCGCCGACCCCGAGTGCAAAGCCGGCGTCCTCCGGATTGGAACCGCTGGCGGCGCGCGTGGTGGGGGCCTTGATTCCGGTGGCGTATGCGGCGGAGCCGCAGGTCAACCTGCACATCCAGACGCCGGCGATCCAGGCGATCGAGGCGCGCATGCGCACCCGCTTCCAGTCCATCATGCGCGGTCTGCTTCAATCCGGTGCGGTCGGTTTCACCAACAACGGCGACGTCGCGATCCGCGATGCGTCGAAGATTCCGCTTGCCGAACGCAGCCAGGCGACCCAGGCCGTCGCCCAGGAAAACGCCGATCGCGCCGAGCTGTACAAGCAGATCGCGATCGCGAACGGGCACCCCGAGTGGGCGCAGCGCATGCGCGAGACCTTCGCCAGACAGTGGATCAGCCGGGAGCGTCCGGGCTGGTACTACCAGGACGCGTCGGGCAAGTGGCAGCAGAAATCATAGCCAATGACCCGCGGTTCCCTCTTCCCCAAGCCGAAAATGCCTGGAGAAGAGCGAGCTGACGTGTGCCACCCCCTCCCCCGAACGGCTTTTCGTTCGGGGGAGAGTCTTTCAACTATCCTGCGGTGGGCGTGCCGCCGAAACAATGAATACAGACGAAGGAAAGCTTTTCCTGATTGGTGTCGAGCCTCAGTTCTACCAATGGTCATTCCGGGGCGGTCCGTGGCTTCATCACGGGCCGAACCCGGAATCCAGCTCTTCGGCCTGCATTGACAAAAGCTGGATTCCGGGTTGCCGCGCGAAAAGCCCGCGCGACCCCCGGAATGACGAGCTTTTTTATGTCGATCCGGCCAACCACACACTGAGGTTCGACGCCAGGCGAGAAGCCTTTTTGACACGGATCAGAGCGGATAGCCGCGGATCAAAAGCCCAAATCCGGGTTTGACCCTTTCCAAGGCATGGCGAGGGACCAGGCTCTTCGGTGGCAGGATGCGTGGATGAAGCCACGGCGCGACGTCGCTTTCGAAGCGGGCATCGACGATCTCTCCCACGATGGGCGCGGCGTCGCGCACGTGGAGGGCAAGACCGTGTTCGTGGCCGACGCGCTGCCCGGCGAGCGCGTCCGCGCGAGGCGGGTGCGACGGCACCGTCGCTTCGACGAAGCACGCGCGGAGGAAATCCTCGTCGCATCGCCCGACCGCGTGGTCCCGCGCTGCCCCCACTTCGGCGTGTGCGGCGGCTGTGTCCTGCAGCACATGGCGCCGGCGGCGCAGATCGCCGCCAAGCAGAACGTGCTCGCGCAGAATTTCGCGCGGATCGGCCACGTCGAACCCGCGCGCTGGCTCGCGCCGCTCACGTCGGGCGTG
>JBOHYX010000268.1:0-3960 GCA_050738115.1 Rhodanobacteraceae bacterium | reverse complement strand
GCGGGTATGGTTCGCACTGGGCTTGGGCCTGGAAAGGCGCGGCGCACCTCACCGCCTCGCGATTGATCGACGAAGGCGCATTGCCGCCGGTGGCGCTGCTGATGCCATCGGATGGCTTGTGGGGCGATGGCTCGGGTTACGTCGCGCACGCCGATCATGACGCGGAGCGCTGGATCCTGGACGAGATGCCGGCGCTGGCGTGCGAGATCGTGCCCGGCTGTACCGCGAAATCCCCGTTGCTGTTGGCGGGCTTGAGCATGGGCGGATTCGGCGCATTGCGGACGGCAGGGAAATACCCGCACCGAATCGCGGCGGCGGCGGCGATGTCCGCGATCACCGAAGCCGTGCAGTTCGACGGGCTGATCGAGGAAAGCCGCAGCGGCTGGAGCACGGCGCCGTCCGACGCGAGTGCGCTCGTCGCGCTTGTCGAATCTGCGGGCCCGCTGCCGCCACTGCGCATCGATTGCGGCCTTCACGATCCCTACCTTGAAGCCAATCGTTCACTGCATGCTGCCCTGCAACGCGCTGGCGTTGTACACCATTATGCCGAGGGTGCCGGGGGCCACGATTGGCGGTACTGGTCGACCACGCTGGAACCTGTGCTGCGTTTCTTCGCAAGTGTGCTGCAAACAACGAGAGATGGCCCATGAAGACCATGCGCGCTTTGCTTGTCGGCCTTGTCGCGACCTGTCTGATTGCGAGCGTGGTGGCAACACCAGCCCCCGTGCTTGCCGCGACACCTGCACCCGGCCGGTTGGGCCCGCAGGTGTTCTACCAGATTTTCTTCCGCAGCTTTCGCGACTCCAACGGCGACCGCATCGGCGACCTCAACGGGCTGACTTCCAAGCTCGGCTATATCAAGCGGCTTGGCGCGACCACGATCTTGCTTACGCCGCTGCAACCGTCACCGTACTACCACAACTATTTCGCCACGGCGTTCAAGGCCATCGATCCCGCCTACGGAACCATGGCGGATTACTTTGCGTTCGTACGTGCCGCGCATGCCTTGGGCCTCAAGGTGTACCTCGACGAAGAGTTCCAGTACGTCGCCCAGGGCAATCCCTGGTGGAGCACTTCCATTTGCAAGCCGCACGCCAAATACGCCGATTACCTGTTGTGGAAAGACGCCAGCCACTGCGTGGCCGAACCGTTCCTCAATCGTGCGAAGTGGATGAGTTACACGGGGGAGTCGTACGGCATCGCCATGGTCAACTTGAACAACCCGGCGGTGCGGCGCTATTTCAGGAACCTGTTGTTGTTCTGGGCCGACCCGCACGGCGACTGCAGCGGCCGCGATGGCGTGGATGGCTTCCGCATCGACCACATGATGGATGACCTCGATCACAAGGGCCTCGATACGGACCTGTTCAAGAACTTCTGGACGCCCATCTTCCATGCCTTGAAGGCTTGTCGTCCCGGCCTCGGCATCCTGGCCGAGCAGGCCGACTGGGGTTACGGCACGAAACAGCTCGAACAAGGCCACGCGGACATGGTGTTCGCGTTTCCGCTGCGCGGAGCGCTGATTTCCTTGAACAAGCAAAAAATAATCAAGGCCATCCGCGCGACCGATGCCGCCACGCCGCCCGGAAAGACGCAGGTGATCTTTCTCGAGAACCACGACGTCGATCGTTTCATGTCGCTGGTGCATGACGACCAGGCCAAGGCGCGCGCTGGCGCTGCGATCGAACTGCTGTTGAAGGGCGATCCTCTGATTTACTACGGTCAGGAACTCGGCATGCGCGGCATGGAACCGAAAAATTTCGGGAAATCGGGCGGCATCCCTCTTTCCGATGCGGTGGGCATCCCCGTGCGCGAAGCGATGCGCTGGGATGCCAATCTGAAAGCCCCGGGCTCCGCCATCTGGTACAAGGGCAAGGACGACGAATGGGCCGACAAGTGGTGGTGGAAGGATCGTTACAATCGCTCTTGCGATGGGGTTTCATTGCAGGAAGAAAAACCGGAACCCGACTCGCTGTATCACTGGTATCGGAAGCTTCTCGCCCTTTGGCATGGCCGGCCGGAAATCCGCGATGGCAGTCAGCGCATCCTGTGCGACGACAACACGGCGGTACTTTGCGTCTTGCGCACGCAAGGCAACGTGCGCACGCTGTTGCTGGTCAACCTGGGTACGACCGATGCAAAACCGAAACTCGCCCCGCAACTGGTTGAGGGGACACGCTGGGTCGACTTGCTTGACAGCGGCAAACCCGCCCCCCCGGCCACGGTTGTCCTGCATCCGCTGCAGGTACGCATCGTGGGAACGCCTGAACCGTAGCGGCCGCAGCGATCATCCGGCTTCGGGGGACCGGATCGATGTCCCGTCGCAACGCGGGCGGATGCCGTGACGTTGCCTTGGCTTGATCGCCCCATATGCGAGCCGGTGGAACTGCCGCCCAGGGCGCCGGTGCGGGCCGAGGCGATCCATCAGGGCAGCGAGGCAACGCGCACCGAACCGTTCGTGCATTTTCACGATGCGGTCGAGCTTGTCCTGTTCGGCCAGGTGGCGGGTCATTTCGATGTCGACGACCGCCGTTATGCATTGGCGCCCGGCAGCATCGCCTTCATTCCGGCCATGTTGCAGCATGACTTCACCCTCGAGCGCGGACCGCGCGACTGGGTGCTCGTTCAAATCGGGGGCGCTGCCGGCGAGGCGTTGACGGGTGTGCCCGGACTGGAAAGATTGCGTGAGCCGTTCTGTGCCCAACCCGACACCGCGTTGCGTCGCAGGCTGGATTCGCTCGCCGATTGGCTGGTTGAACTTGATCCCGGCGATGCGCTGGCGCTGCCTGTCGCCGAACTGGTGTTGCGCGCGGCCTTGCGTGCCACGTGCCTCCCTGGCGAAAAACGGGCCGTCGATGCGCACGGCCTCAAACGGCTGCGCCCTGCCATCGATCATTTGCGCCGATGCCCCGCGCGGCCGCCCGATTCCAAGCAAGCCGCGGCGTTGTGCGCGCTGTCGCCCGCCTATTTCAGCCGTCGATTCAAGCAGCAGGTCGGCATGAGCTGGAGCGATTACGTGCGCACGCATCGATTGCATCTTGCCAGCCGTCAGTTGCTCGCGACGAAAGAGTCCATCGCCCGAATCGCGGAGAACCTCGGTTTCGCGACACCCTCGCACTTCGGCAGCATGTTTCTGCAGCGGTTTGGCATGACGCCCGGCGAGTACCGCCGCGCCGGCCGCATCCGCGAGCGCTGACACTATTCGTCCGGGGAGCCGGTCGTCAGTGCGGTTGCGAAGGTTTCAGGAGAAAAGTCATTGGGGTGGCGAGCCGTTTCGCCCAGGATCTCTCGCTGTGGTCGGCTCCCGGAAAGACCAGGCTTTCGAAGTGATCGCCCGACCATCCCCCAGCCTTCAGCACGCAATCGACACGCTTTTGCGTGGAGCCGATATAGGCGTCCAGTGTTTGCGTGCCATGATCGAAGTAGAGCTTGGGAAACTCTGATTTTGCTTCGTGGTCGAAGTGTCGACCAACGATAGGAAGTGTAGCCGATGGCACCAAAGCAGCTGACGCTGGCGACGCAGGCTGATGCCGGTTTTGCATTGCACCGCAAGCCGACGCGGCGGGATGTGTTTCTCGCCGAGATGGATCAGGTGGTGCCATGGTCGGCGCTGTGCGCACTGATCGAGCCGCACTATCCGAAGGTACGCGAGGATGGAGCCGGCCGACGGCCGATCGGAATGGAACGGATGTTGCGGATTCACTTTCTGCAACAGTGGTACGCATTGAGCGATCCGGGCGTGGAGGAAGCCCTGTACGACTCGGAGGCGATGCGGCGGTTTGTGGGCATCGATCTTGGCCGTGAAGGAGCGCCGGATGAATCGACGGTACTGAAGTTCCGTCATTTGCTGGAGCGCCACGGTCTGGCCAAGCAGATCCTGGCCGAAGTGAACCGGTATCTGGTGAAGCACGGGATGAAGCTGTCGCGGGGCACCATCGTGGATGCGACGATCATCGCAGC
>JBOHYX010000267.1:0-3988 GCA_050738115.1 Rhodanobacteraceae bacterium | reverse complement strand
GCTGCACGATCACCTGCTTGGCGGCCTGCGCCGTGATGCGCCCGAATTCCGGGTTCTCGATCTGCTGCTCGATGTACTCGCCGACTTCGGCACCCGGGCGCTCATCCACCGCGTCCATCAGGCGCAACTGCCAGTCGGGCGATTCCATCTCGCCGTCGTCGGCGATCACCTGCCAGCGGCGGAAGGTTTCATAGTCGCCGCTTTCCTGGTCGATCGCGACGCGGACCTCGGGTTCCTCGCCCGGGAAGCGTTTCTTGGCCGCGGTCGCCAGCGCCGCCTCGAGGGCGCCGAAAATCACGTCGCGCGGCACGGCCTTCTCGGCGGCCACGGTGTCCACGATCATCAACAGGTCGCGATTCATCTTGTCAGCTCCGTCGAAGCCGCATCTGCCGCTTCGTTCTCTTGATTCCTGTACAGGGCGGGCACCGCCCGCCGCATGGGTCCTTTCGCTTCAATGCTCGTGCTTGTGTGCCTTCTTCGATTCCTTCCCGCCCTTGCCGGGCTTCGGCCTGGGCACGTAGCCGAGTGCTTCCCAATCCGGCACCAGGTGCGCGCTCTCGATTTCGCCCCCGGCAACATCGATGCGCACACCGTCGATGTCCATGCCGACGCACTCGCCGTCCACCGCCGCGATCCGTCCACGCAACCGCCGGCGCCCATCGCGCGGCAGCTTCAGCGTGACCTTCGCGTCCGCACCGATGAAACGGCCGAACTGCGCGGCGGTGAACAGCGGCCGCTCGATCCCGGGCGAGGAAACCTCCAGCACGTAATGCCCGGGAATCGCATCGTCCACGTCCAGCAGCGCCGAAACCTCGCGGCTGGCCGCCTCGCAGTCATCCACGCTCACCGCGGCAGCCGCATCGCCATCCGGTGCGGGCGCGTCGATGTACACGCGCAACAACCCGCCGCCGTTGCCGGCACTCCATTCCACGCCGAGGCAATCCAGGCCCAGTTCTCTCAGGGCCGGCGCCACGCGTGCCGCAATTGCCTGGGTGTCCATGTCGATCCACGCGTTGCACAAACAAAAAATGGGCCCAAGGCCCATTCCTTAAGTTCGCCGGTTTTGATCCTGACCCGGCGTCCCGCATCCTTGCGGCCTTGCATCTGCGCGGGCCATCCGTGTCATGAACAAGGATCGGTCCTTCGCAGAACTGGTAGCGGGGGCAGGATTTGAACCTGCGACCTTCGGGTTATGAGCCCGACGAGCTGCCAGACTGCTCCACCCCGCAACAGCGAACGCCCATTGTACGGACGATTGCTTGGCGACGCAATGCCTTACCGCCAAGTGTTTGATCCGCCTCAGATTGCATTAAGTCCTACCCACGCCATCAGCACTGATGGGACCGGAATCAAGCACTGCTTGCTGGTCGCGCGGACCGCACCAATTTGGTCCACGGCCCACCGGTGGCCCAAATATGGCCCATCCGTGGCCCATCACTTCTTTTTGGTCTTCCGCGAATGACCGTCGGACTTCCGACCGTCGGGCTCGTCCACAAGCACCATCAGTTCGCACGGAGTGCATTTGAAGCAACGGCAAAGCACTTCAATCGTGTCGGTGGTGGTGACGTAACCCGGAACGCTCGAGATCCGCGCCACGGTGGGACGCGAAAGACCCGTGAACCGCCCGAGGGCTGGGGCTGGTGTTACATCGACGTAGTCATGTTCAATCTGTCGGATCGCAAGGCATCCCAACCCGGACCCATCCTCCGCTCCGTCTGATTCGCCGCGGCGGTGCGCTTGATTCAAGGTGACTCAAACGACGACTTGCTGCGCAGCCTGCCTCACCAGCGCGGCCGCCCCGGCGATGTTCCCACTGAAAGACGCGGGCAGTTGGTGCCGCGCAAGCACTTACTCCGGTTCGTTCCACGCAATCCAGGTATCACCGCGATCGTCTTCCCATACGAGGGCCTTGAGCGGCAAATCCAGCCCGACCGTCGGCGACGCCTCCAGAAGCGGGGTCCCCGCCTTCGGGTTGCCGAAGAGCAGCATCGCCTCCGGTTTCATCGCCATGCCGGCTCGCCGTGCATCACCACTGAAATCGATGCGCGCGAACACGGTCAGTCCGTGGGCCTTGAGGATGTCTTCGAGTCGGTTGATGGTTGCCGGCACGTCGTGCACGGATCGGATCCTTGCAACGCCTGGTGCTGTTTGCGCGTTCATCACGGCAATACTCCCGGAATGCGGTCCGCAGGATGGAAGCGGAACGGTCTGTAGGCTTCAGGGTGCCCGTTCGAGCACGATCGACGCACCGTTGCCGGCATAAAGCGCGCCAGCCGCGAATAACTGTACGCCGCATGGCCCCGTCGGGTCAGTGGCAATGCGGCTGCACGAGCAACGGAACGGTTGACCGGCATCGTCGACGCATTGGACGTCGACACCACAGGCGCCCGCCAGCTCGAACCGGGACCGACCGCGGCATGCTCGATCGCGCGACGCCACACGCAGCTTGCACGGCTCGAATGTCGGCCGTGGGAAGGGATTACCGTCGCTCGCGCGGCTTCACGCTTCGCGTCAATACCTTCCCGTGGCGCAGCATCCTGACTTCGAGCTCACGGTCGATGGCGTCGGAGTTCAGCGCACGAATCAAGTCGTCGGCGCCACCGACGGGCCCGCCCGCGAGCGTGAGCAGCAGATCGCCCGCCGCGAGACCGGCCCGATCGGCGGGGCCATCCGGCTCGATTTCGCCGATACGCACGACGCGCGGGCCGGCATCGAGTGCATGCGCCAGCTTGCGGGCGAGCGGCACCGTCTGCGCGACGATGCCCAGGTGTGCACGGCGCACGCGCCCGTGCGTAAGCATTTCACTTATCACGAACAGCGCGGTGTTGCTGGAAACCGCAAAGCACAGATTCTGCGCGCCGCCTACCATCGCGGTGTTGATGCCGATGACTTCCCCCGATGCAGCGGCGAGCGGTCCGCCCGAGTTGCCGGGATTGAGCGCGACGTCGGTCTGGATCACGTCGTCGATGAGCCGGCCGCTCTGCGATCGCAGCGATCGCCCGAGCGCCGACACCACGCCCGCCGCGACGCTCGATTCGAAACCCAGCGGATTCCCGATCGCGATCACCAACTGACCGCGCCGAACGCGCGCGGAATCGCCCAGCCGCGCCGGAGATGCGCCCGCCGGCAAGTTGGCGCGCAGCAGCGCAAGATCGGTGTCGCGGTCATCGCCCAATACGTCGGCTTCGGCTTCGCCACCCTCTGCAAGGGTGACGTGCGCGTGACGTGCGCGTGCGACGACGTGGCTGTTCGTGAGCACCAGGCCATCGCCCGCGATGATCACGCCCGAGCCCAGCCCCGGCCGGCCACCCGGCTCACGGCTCTCCACGCGCACCACCGCAGGCCCGACGCCGTCGGCGACTTCCGTGACTACACGGGAGTAGGCGTCGAGCACCGTCTCGTCGTGGGTCCGGTCCGGCTTGTCATGGTTGAATGCGGCAGCGTCGTTGTCGAACATGTCGACTCCTTACAGATGCAGGACCCCGAGTCGGGCGGCGTGCGCGACGACATCGGTGCGGCCGGTTGCATCGAGCTTTGCGATCAACTGGCCGACATGGAACTTCGCGGTGTGCACGGAGATATCGAGGCGCGCGGCAATCGTCTTGTTGGAGGCACCTTCGGCCAACAGCAGGAGCACCTCGATCTCGCGCGGCGTGAGGGGCGCGTCCAGTGCGCGCGGCTCGTCGGGTCGCCTCGTGTCCGTGCCGACGCTCGACGGGCCAAGCGCGCGCAACAGGTCCGCCACGCCCGTGATCGGGTTGCCGTCCCAGTTCTCGATGATGTCGCCCTGATGGATGCCGGCCGCTTCCGCAGGGCCGCCCTGTTCGACGCTCATCACCATCGCGCCGATACCGTCGGCGTGATCGAGCCGCACAGGTTGCAGGCCCAGCCCCAGATGTCCGCGCAGTACCCTGCCGTGCGCTTCGAGCTGCGCGGCGATGCGCTGAATGGTCGCACCCGGGATCACCAGAACCCGCCGGCGCGGACC
>JBOHYX010000266.1:0-4000 GCA_050738115.1 Rhodanobacteraceae bacterium | reverse complement strand
CACGCATGTGGGCGGCCTTCATCGCGTTGCGACGGCCGCTGAAACCCGGGCTGCGCATGCTGCTGGCGTGGCTGGTCGCGGCGTTCGTGATCTTCAGCGCCTTCAGCGGCAAGCAGGTCTACTACCTCGTGCCCGAACTGCCCGCCGCCGCAATCACGATGGCGGCTGCCATCACGCTGCTGCGTGCGCGGGCGGGAGGCGCCGCGCGCAGTGGGTGGCTCGGCGCGTGGCCATTGGCGCTCGGATCGATCGCAGCGGCCGTGGTGCTGTTCGCGCTACCGCTGCTGCTGCGCGCGGGCAGGCTCCACGATCACTGGCTGCACGATTTCGCGTCCGTCGGTGCGCCGTTCGGCGTCGTGTACCTGTTGCTGGCGGCGCTGGTGCTGGTGCCAGGGCGCGGGGAACTGCGTCGCATCGCCGTCGCGAGCCTGGTCGGAACCGCGACGGCGTGGGCGCTGTTTGCGGTGGCGCTGTTTCCGGCGTTCGACATGCGCATCGCGGCCGACGTGCTCGCACGCGCGCAGGCCGACGGCCACGCAATCGGCAATCTCGGCCTGTACGATGGTCAGTTCGAGTTCGCGGGCCGCATGACCCAACCGGTCGACCGCCTGTACGCAGGCCAGTTCCTGCAGGACTGGGCCGCCCGACACCCGCACGGTCTCGTGATCGCGTATCCGGAGTCGCTCGACGCGGCGGACCTGCGCTACGCGCGGCTGGTGCAGCCGTATCGCGGCGTGTGGCTGGTGATCTGGAACGCACCCACGCTGGCGATGCTCCGGCGCGGCCAGCAGCCGCCGGAGCCGCCGGCGCCGACGGTGCTGCTGCCGGCCCCCAACTACTGGAGGTATGTTCACAGCGATCATCCCTGATCGCTGCTCCGGTCAACTCTCCTCCACGTCCTGAGGTCGGCTCGCATGACCCGCACCAGAACGGCCTTCCATGGCCTGACTTTCCGGATTCGTGCGATCGTCCATGATCGCTACGCCGTTCAACACGTCCCGAGGGCAACTCGGATGCTACACACCAGAACGGCCGTCCATGGCCTGGCTTCTCACAACAGCTCGTTCCGATGAACCGCCTGGATTCCCTGCGCGCACAACTTGGCGGTCCGCGCGACGGCGCGCTGTTGCGCCATTCGCTGGGGCTCGCACTGGTCGAAGCCGGCGACGCGGCTGCCGCCGTTGTCGAACTGCGGGCCGCGCTCGATTTCGATCCGGGCTACTCCGCAGCGTGGAAGGCGCTCGGCAAGGCATGCCTCGAGGCGCGCGACGCGGACGCCGCGGCGCAGGCCTGGCGCGAAGGCAGCGCCGTCGCGGAGGCGCGCGGCGATGTGCAGGCCGCCAGGGAAATGCGCGTGTTCCTGCATCGGTTGCAGCGCGCGGATGAGCGCGGTCCCGGGCGCGGCGGGGCCCGGCGTGATTGACGCGCGACCATCTGCGCTATGATGCGCAGGTTGTATCCGCGGTTGCTGTACATGTCCAAGCATTGTTTTGCGCTGCGTTGGCTGCTGCCCGCGTGTGCGCTGCTCTTCCTCTCGGCCTGCGCGTCGCAGCCGAAATGGCAACTCGACGACGTGCAGGGACACCTGCCCGATCTCGCGTTCCAGATGACCAACGACCTCGGCCGGCCGGTCACGGCGGAGGCGTACCGCGGCAAGGTCGTGTTGCTGTATTTCGGCTACACCCACTGTCCGGACGTGTGCCCGCTGACGATGGTGAACCTGCACACGGTCATGCAGAAACTCGGCCCCGAGGCCAGGGACGTGCAGGTGCTGTTCGTGACCGTGGACCCGGCACGCGACACGGTGCCGGTGCTGCGTCAGTACGTGACCGCGTTCGATCCGCGCTTCATCGGGCTCACCGGCACCCAGAACCAGATTTTCAAGCTCACCAAGCGCTATCGCGCCTACTATGCACGCGAAAAGCCCAACCCGAAGACCGGGGATTACCTCGTGACGCACAGCTCGGCGATCTATGTCTTCGGCCGCGACGGCCATGCACGCCTGCTCGCGACGCCGGGATCCACGAACGAGGCGATCGTGCACGATCTCAGGATGCTGCTCGGATGATCCGCACGCGGTTTCCCGCCATGCTCGCGTCGGCGCTGTTCGCGGTCGGTGCAGTGGCTGCCGCGGTCGCGGCAGCACCGCCCGCGGTGCACGTGGAACGCGCGTGGATCCGCTGGCTGCCGGCCAACCTTCCCGCCGCGGGCTATGCAACGATCGTGAACGACAGCGGCGCGAACGTACGCCTCACCGGTGCCGCGAGCCCGGATTACGGCAAGGTGACGCTGATGCAGTCGCACCTCGCCGACGGCGACAGTTCGATGACCGACGTGTCGGGGCTGGACGTGCACGCCCACGGCAAGGCAACGCTGGCACCGGGCGACTACCACCTGATGCTGTCCAGGGCTGCGCATCCGATCAAGCCCGGCGACACGGTGCCGGTGACCCTGCACTTTGCGGACGGGGCGACGCTTCAGGTGAACTTCTCGGTGCTGCCCGCCAACACGACCGGGCCGTCCGCCTCGGACTGAGCCGCGGCAGCGCGCGCAGCCGCGCGTGCGCGGATCAACGCACGCTGGCGGCGGTTGCGCGGCAACCGGCCCTTGCTGTCGAGCCGGATCCAGTGCCCTAACGCAATCAGCCCACCCAGCGCCGTCATCATGCCGCTGGGTATCCAGATGATCAGTCCGCCGAGGTGCTGGTCCGCGAGCGGCGAGATGCCCGCAAACGCGCGGCCGCACAGGCTGTAGATCGGATACAGGTCGGTACTGGTCAACGCGATGTACGCGCCGCCGATGAGCTGTGGCGGAATCACGATGAACGCGATGAACGTGCGCATCAGCGGCGCCAGCCGCGCCGGCGGACGCGGGCGGTGGTCGAGGATCAGCCACCAGAACAGCAACCCGTCGACGGCCATGCTGAAATTCATCACGTGATACAGCCGCCAGTCCAGCATCGCGTCGAAATGCACCGAGGGCGTCAGCCACAGGCCGATCAGCCCGACGAACAGCAGCGCGGCGACCCACGGATTCAACAGCACGTCCAGGAATACGCGCACGGGCGCCCAGCGCAGCGCCGGCTTGAGCCAGCGCGCGCGCCAGCGTACCGGCAGCCCGCGCCGCATGGTGACGCCCGGATAGCCGAGGACGATCAGGAACGGGGCGAGATGGTGCAGGCCGAGGTGCTGGATGCGGTGGATGAAGAACTCGTGCTCGGCATAGAAATCGAGCTCCGTGTGCATCCCGACGTACATCATCAACATGCCGACCCAGAAAAACGCCTGGCGATGCCATGGCGCGGTCATCGGCGAGCGCCGCACGCCGCGGACGTACAGCCATACGGCCCCGGCGAAGACGATGACGACAGTCGCTGACGGCTCCCACGGGATCCACCAGCGCAGAAAATCCATCAATGCATTCAAGGCAACTTCCGTCCCTCGCGAACGGTCATCCGCAGCGCTTGCCGTCGCGACCGCCTATCACAACACAACGCCGCCCGGCGCGCCAGCGGGTTGCCCGACCCTGCCCGTCGCGAGATCGGCCAGAAACCCCGGCACCGCGCTGCCCTCGAGCGGACGCGCGTACAGGAATCCCTGCAACAGGTCGCAGCCGAACGCGCGCAGCGTCTCGCGCTGTTGGGCGGTTTCCACGCCCTCGGCCACCACCTCGAGGCCGAGGCTGCGAGCCAGCGCGACGATGGATCCCACGATGGCGCGGTCTCCGGATTCGGTCACGAGGTTGCGCACGAAAATGCGGTCGATCTTGATCTGGCTGACCGTGAGGTTCTTCAGCGACTCCAGGTTCGAGTAACCGGTTCCGAAGTCGTCGATCGACACGCGGATCCCGTCGGCGGCGAGGCTTTCCAGGACTGGCAGGCCGCCCTTGACGTCCTGCACGAACTGTCGCTCGGTGATCTCGAGCATCAAGTCATCGTTGGCCACGCCGTGCCTGCGCATCGCGTCCGCGAGGCGCTCCTGGAAGGCGCCACCCACGCGGA
>JBOHYX010000265.1:0-4001 GCA_050738115.1 Rhodanobacteraceae bacterium | reverse complement strand
CAGTCGGGTGCCAGTCATTTTGCACACGCCGTTGATGTCGGGTTCCAACTTCGTGCACGGCATCGTGCTGGTGGGCGCGATGGTGGCGTTGGGGCACGCCGAGGGAACGGCCGAGATCACCATCGGCGTGATCGCGGTGTTGCTCGCGGCCGGCAACGTGGCGGGCGGCTACGTCGTCACCGAACGGATGCTGGAGATGTTCAAGACCTCCAAGCCCGATCCGGCGAAGAAAAAGACGCCGTGACGCGGAAATTCTTGCTTCTGTAGGAGCGGCCGCTGGCCGCGACCCGTTGTCGCAAGGACGGTCGCGGGCAGACAAGAAAGAGCCTGCGCTTCGCTCCGGGCCCGCTGCTGCGACATCGTGGGGACGTCGATGACACTGCCAAGCTACATGCCCACCCTCGCCGACGGGATTTATTTCATCGCCGCGATCCTGTTCATCTGGGGCCTGAAACGGATGAGCTCCCCGCGGACCGCGCGCATGGGCATCGTGTGGGCGGGCGGGGGCATGGCGGCCGCGATGCTGGTGACGTTCTTCCTGCCGGGCATGCACCACCTGCTGCCGATGGTGATTGCGATCGTGGTCGGGGGAGGGATCTCGTGGATCGTCAGCCGGCGCGTGGCGATGACCGCGATGCCGCAGATGGTCGCGCTGTTCAATGGCATGGGCGGCGGCGCGGCGGCGGCGATCGGCGCGGTGGAGTTGATCCGTTTCAATCTCGCGCTGAGGTCAGGTACCGCCATCGAGCTCAATTCGGCCGAGCAGATCCTGACCTACATCGGCATATTGATCGGCGCGATCTCGCTGACGGGGTCGCTGATCGCGTTCGCCAAGCTGCAGGGCTGGATGGACAAGCGCTTCGTGTTCCCGCTGCAGCGCTGGGTGAACCTGGCGTTTTTCGTCGTCGGCGTCGTCTGCGGCGTACTGGCCCTCATCGCGGGCCTTTCGGGCCACACCTTCGCCTGGGGCCTGCTGATCGCGTTCTTCGCGTTGCTGCTGGCATTCGGCGTCGCGATGACGCTACCGATCGGCGGCGCCGACATGCCGGTGGTGATCTCGATGTACAACGCGTTCACCGGTCTCGCCGTAGCGTTCGAGGGCTTCGCGCTGCAGAACGAAGCGATGATCATCGCCGGCATGCTGGTGGGCGCGGCGGGCACGCTGCTGACCCAGTTGATGGCGAAGGCAATGAACCGTTCGCTCGGCAATGTGTTGTTCGGCAATTTCGGCGCAGGCGCGGGCGCTGCCGCGCAGCAGGAAATCGCGGGCGCGCTGAAGCCCGTCGATGCCAACGACGCCGCGGTGATGATGGCCTACGCCGAGCGCGTCGCGATCGTGCCCGGTTACGGGATGGCCGTGGCGCAGGCGCAGCACAAGGTCTGGGAGTTCGCCAAACTGCTGATCGAGCGCGGCGTCAAGGTGACGTTCGCGATCCATCCGGTCGCGGGCCGGATGCCCGGCCACATGAACGTGTTGCTGGCCGAAGCCGGCGTCCCGTACGACCTGATCGCGGACATGGACGACATCAATCCCGCGTTTCCGAACATCGACGTGGCGCTGGTGATCGGCGCCAACGACGTGGTGAACCCGGTCGCGCGCACCGACAAGGGCTCGCCGATCTACGGCATGCCGATCCTCGACGTCGCCAGGGCGAAGAACGTGATCGTGATCAAGCGCGGCCGCGGCAAGGGCTTTGCCGGCATCGAGAACGCGCTGTTCTACGCCGACAACACGCGGATGCTGTACGGCGATGGCCAGGCGATGGCGGGCGAGCTGGTCACGGGGATCAAGTCGTTGGACGCCTGATCGGCGCCGCTGTTGCTGAAAATCAGGCCAGGGACGGCCGTTCTGGTGGCTTCTGACGCGCAGCCCTCGTGCTGGCATAGCGGCTGGACACTGCGGCGATCAGGGACGATCGCTCCGCGATGCCAGCCACGTCGCGACCAGCGCCGCCAGCACCACCGCGCCGGCGTAGATCAGCACCGACAGCACGCTGAGCCCGAGCGTACCGACCTGCAGGATGAGTCCGACGCCGCCGGTGGCGAAGGCCTCGCCAAATGGAAATCCAGTCGCTGCTGCCACCCGTGCGATCGCGACCAGGCAGATCGCGTAGAAAGCCGCGAGGATCACTGCCGCGGCCGCCACCGGTCCCGCCCAGCGGGGCCTGAGGCACCCGCAGACCTTCAATACCAGGGTCAGCGGTATCGCCAGCACCAGCACGAGCCAGCTCGGGTGGATGCCGGCGACGAGCGCCGCAAACGCCGCGACCGCACCGGTTGCGAGCGTGCACATCAGCCAGCCGAAGCACGCGGTAACGGTGACGGCCGCGCGCGCGAGGACGGCGCGCACGGTGCGTTCAGGCGCGCCGGTGCTGGAGGAGGGCGATTGATCCACGCGGTGGCGTTGCGGAAGTGAAGCCTGAAATGATAGAGCACGCGCCGCGGAGGCGAGCGGTAGCGCGTCACGGCGTGCGCGTCGACGCAGGCTGACCTTCATCAGGGGGACCGCGCGGCACGCCGCGTTATGCTGTGCGTGTCGCACCGTCCTGCGGTGCCTGAAGACGAAAGTTCCATGCCAGGATTCAGCGCCAGCAACGAGCCGTTCACGCTGCAACGCGATTGCCACGCGGTGCACGTTCCCTACGGCGACGTCGTGAACCTGCCGGCCGGGCAGACCGGGTATATCACCCAGGCCATGGGCGGCAGTTTCACGGTGTACATCGAAGGCAGCCTGTTCCGCGTTGACGGCAAGGACGCCGATGCGCTCGGCAGGCCGCCGCCGGAGCCGCTGACGGTCCCGGACAACGCCAACGACGAGGACGTCGAGCAGATCGTATGGGAGCAGTTGCGCACGGTCTTCGATCCCGAGATTCCGATCAACGTGGTCGACCTGGGGCTGGTCTATGACCTCAGCATGGAGCATCGCGACGACGGCAAGCGCAAGGTCTACGTCAAGCTGACGCTGACCGCGCCAGGCTGCGGGATGGGCGACATCATGGTCGAGGACGCGCGCACCAAGCTCGAAATGATCCCGACGATCGCCGAGGCGCAGATCGACCTGGTGTTCGATCCGCCGTGGAACCAGACGATGATGACCGACGAGGCGAAGCTGCAGACCGGCATGATGTAGGGTTTGCGGTGGCGGCCGCACGCATCGGCGCAAAGCGGGGCTCAATCGACCTTGCGCGAAGCAGCGAAAAAACTGCCATTCAATCGGATACGTACGAGAGCGAGTCCGAACCATCTCTCTGGTCATTCCGGGGGCTGCGCCGGCTTCATGGCGCAACAACCCGGAATCCAGCTCTCCAGCCAATTGCGACTAAGGCTGGATAAACTCGCCGCATCCTGCGGCTCGCCCTTCGGGCCACCGGCTGCGCCGGTGTTCGCTCCGGCGTCCATGCCTCCGCAGTCGGGTTCCATCGCCGATGAAGCTGGCGATGGCCCCGGAATGACGAATTTCAAAGTTTCACTGCGAACGCCAGCCCCGATCACGGGGCTGAGAAGCTGATCCGTGTCGAGTCGATCGATGCAGCGAGAAGGGACATCGGCCCCGTGGGCCGCAGGCGATGATGCGAATGCGCTGATCACCCGCGGCAACGCTTCGATGCGGCAGGGACGCGTTGCCGTCGCGCTCGACTGCTATCGCGCCGCGCTCGCATTGCAGCCCGATTGCTTCGAAGCGCATGCCAACTGCGGCATGGCGCTGCTCGCGGTCGGCCGCTGCGATGCGGCCGAGACACACCTTCGCCGGGCGCTGGCGTTGCGCCCGGGCGAGGCGCCCTTGCACCTGGCGCTGGCGCGGGCGTGCTCGGGTCTGGGTCGGCCCGCTGACGCGGAAGCGGGCTACCAGCGCGTGCTGGCGATCACACCGCGCGACGTGGAGGCGCTGGTCGAACTCGGCACCTCGTTGCGGCACCGCGAAGCGTGGGATGCAGCGGAAGACTGTTACCGGCGCGCGCTGGCGCTGGATCCGGCGCAGGCGTGGGCGCATTACGGGCTGG